>JAPOXY010000233.1 GCA_026706845.1 Gemmatimonadota bacterium | reverse complement strand
TCTCAACCTGATAGACAACAGGCTGTTTGTGCTCTTCAGTTTGAAAAAGATGCATGTCACATTTCTGAATGCACAGCATAGACGCACTCCTCAAAATCTAAATCACTTATCCCGATCATCAGCCTGATCAAAATCGTCCCAATCGTCATCATCAGGGAAGGGTAGTAGAGGAACAGCAATAGTATAAGGCTCGCAGTGAACTTCAACATTATTTATAGTCTGATACATACGAATATCGCCTTCCGCGTCCATCGTTCCATTGATCAAAGCCAACTTGCGTCGTGTTGCCATGTTATCCTCCTTGCAATACAAAAATCTAAAATGCGGTCGCTATCTGCCCTTTATACTGCAAGATCCGTGCCAAAAATCGCTTCAAAATAAAAAAAACACTTGAAAACTCTCAAGTGCTTGAAAAACAAGGGGATAAAATTTTAAAATTATTTGTGCTACACCAGCGACATTCTGGTGCAAGTGCATCCGCCAGGAGGCACCTATAATCGCTTATTCACGAAAATTTCCCATAACTAATTGATTCATATAAAGATAAACATGGTGCATCCGCTGGGATGCACTGCATCCGACAGGATGCACCTGTTTAATACCTATCTCAACCCCAAACGATTGATCTTTTTCTGCAACCCAGCACGCGTCATTCCCAATTCTCTGGCGGTATGGGTAATATTGCCCTCGTATTTCTCGAGCGTGTCTCGAATCAATTGTTTTTCAAATTCCTGAACGCGATCTTGCAAATATCCCTGAAATTCAACAGAGACATCTGACACTGCGTGCCCAGCAGCTATTGAAAACAAATCGGGCGTAATCTCACCCTCTTCTGCTGCCAATGCAACTGCAAGCCGAATCGCATTCTCCAACTCGCGCACATTGCCAGGCCAGTTGTGGCTTGTGAGCACCTTTATCGCCCCCACTGTCAGCCCTCCAACCGACTTGTTAGCCTCTTCTTTTTCTCGAATGAGCAGATGTTCAGCCAATAATGGCACATCTTCAATATGTTCTCGCAAAGGCGGCATATCGATCTGAATCCCATGCAACCGATAATACAAATCTTCGCGGAAAGAACCGTTTTCAACTTCTTTTTTTAAGTCTCGATTGGTCGCAGCAATAATACGTACATCCACTCTGCGATCCTCTGTTTCTCCCACACGCCGAATCTCACCTTCTTGTAACACCCGCAACAAACTCCTCTGCAACTGCGGCGGGGCATCGGCAATTTCATCGAGAAGAACCGTGCCCCCATCAGCCGCTTCAAAAATCCCCTTGTGATCTTCACTCGCGCCAGTAAACGCGCCTCTTTTGTGCCCAAACAACTCACTCTGCAACAACTCTGGTGAGAGTGTGGCACAATTTTGTGACAAAAACCGCTGGTCTTTGCGCGTGCTATTGTAGTGTATGGCACGCGCAGCTAACTCTTTGCCCGTACCTGTTTCGCCCTGCACAAGCACGGGAATATCGCTTTTTGCAGCAGTTTCTATAAGCAGGTAGATCGTCTGCATCGCATCACTCTGGCCGACCATATCATCAAGCCGGTACCGCCTTTCCACTTCCTGTTGCAAATATTGTGCTTTCTCTCCCAATTGTTCGTACATTCTCGCATTGACCAGTGCCATCCCCACCAGATTTGCAAAAGCCTGTAAAAACGTCTGATCGGTTTCAGAAAATGCATTGCCCATGCCGCGATGATCCACATATAGCGCGCCAATAACACCTTCCTTAACATGAAATAGAGGAACACACAATACAGACCGAATATTGTAGTCTATCACACTTTGATATTGATTTAGCCTTTCGTCTGACTGTGCATCAAAGCTCAAAACGGGTTCATTTGTTTCAATAACCCAACGAATAATATCCCCACTCAGTGCTTCTGCATCATCTACCTCTAAGTTGTGGTAGCGCACGGCATCGACCACAAAGCCTTTTTGGGTTTCATTTTTTATTGCAACAACTACCCGCTCTGCTGGATAAACAGTCAACAAATTACCCAGAGTTCGATCCAATAACACTTTGACATCGCGCTCTGTTGTCAATTCTCGACTCACATCGTAAAGCAAGCGCAAGCGATCAACAGATAATGTATCGACTGAAATCTCAGAACTGGATATAGCATCCCTGTTGCGAGAAGATTCATCCAATTGATCTAATAACACCTGTGTTTTCTCCAGAAAATAGGACATTTCCATCTCTTTAAACGCCTGTTTTGCCGCTTCGAAATACTCTTGCGCTTTTGGCACATCATCGCGATCGAGATAAAACTCCCCAGCCATCAGCAATGCACGCGCCCAGGGATCGCCTTTGGATTCTCTTCGGCATTCAATCGCCTGTTCAAAAGCCTCTTCAGCCTCAGCAATCCGCTCTGCTTGAACGAAAGCCGCACCAATACCACAATACACCAGGGGCAATATGCCCGTGTACATACCCGATATTTGTTGCACACCTTCATCGGCTTTTTCTGCCCATTCGAGTGCTATTTCTGTATCTCCCAATCTCGCTGCAGCCGTTGCTGCAATCGCATAAGCGCGATAAATATAATCTTTGCGCGGTGTTTGCAAAAATCGCTCTGATGATGTCTCGGCATATTCCAATGCCTCGGCAAAATCACCGCGTTCCAGTACCATTTCTCCCAATCGGAGAAAATTCATTGCTTCCCAGTACAAAAGCCCCCGCTTCTGCCACTCACCGATGACTTCATAGCAACTTGTTTCCACACGATTGAAATCACCCAGATAAAAATAAACTCTTGAAAGTAAATTGAGTGCCCCTATACGATAGTATTCAAGTCCAGTCTGCTGAGATGTCTTGACAGCCGCTTCAAGTTGTTCTTTGGCTGTCTTAAATCGAAATCCTACCAATGAAACCATACCTTTTCGTACTTGTATAACCGCCTTATTTTGCACTTCTCCCAAGGCAGCATATTTCTCTATTTCCCGACGCATATACGCAATCGCCTCTTCGTGCCGCCCAGACACGTCATATAACTGAGCCAAACTACTTAATGCATGAATTTCGCCCTCAAGATTATCAAGTTCACGATAAAGTTGTAGTGCCTTCAACATATATTCTTCTGCAATTTCTCCCTCTTGAAGTACGATGTAAATATTACCCTGCCCATTCAAAATACGCGCTTTCAAATCGTTCCGATCAACGGGCAATAACGCCTTTGCCTCCTCTAAAAATTTCAGTGCTTTACTGTGCTGACCGCAGTTACGCAGTGCATCTGCATAATCGCACAAAAAGTCGATCTCATCTACTTGTGATTCAAAAGCGTCATCCGCTACGCGGTCTCGGACAGCCTCAAACCGTCTCAATGCCTGGCGATAAGCGTGTTTCTCCAATGCTTTCTTGCCTGCCAGACACATATATTTCACAGCCTTATTTTGTTCTTCTGCCGCCGCAAAATGATCTGCCAGTTCTTCTATCAATTCTTCTGCATCTTCCGTCTCTTCCAGAGCATTTCCAATTTCTCGATGCAACAACCGCCGCCGCACATCTTGCATACGATTGTAAATTGCACACCGACACAAATCCTGTGAAAATCGATATAGATCTTCAGCTTCTCCACAAGCAACAAAAAGCCCTTCTGCAATCAGATCGTCCAGTACATCCAATAGTTCTAACTCATCCCCGCGCCAAACCGCAGCCAATAATTCAAAAGAAAAATCACTTAAAAAAACACACGCGTATTCCAGCACCCGGCGCTGCACATCAGTCAGGGTATCTATGCGTCTGTACAAAACCTCTGAAAAATCATCAGACAACAGGGTTTCGGGAAATTCTCCCCACTGCCAATCGCCGGACACATTCTGCCGAACCACATCGGCATTCACCAATGTCCTCACAGCCTCCACGACAAACAGGGGTTGTCCACCCGTTTCTCTGAACAGAGTTTGCAATGCATCCGCCGGTATGGATCGCTCCCCCAACATCGACGCCGCTAAATATCCCGACGCTTCTTGGGATAGATTCTTCAACTGAATATGAGTTTCTCCATCAAATTCATTGCTATGTATAAAATTCTCAATTTCTTCTGAAAGCGGTTCCAGATTAGACCATCGGCAAGTCAGACATAACAAAAATGGACACGGTTCTGGATCGCGTAACACATACTGCAAAAATTCCAATGACAATTCATCAAGCCATTGAATATCTTCCAGGCAAAACACAATGGGCTTTTGCTTTCGCATACGCTTTAACAACTGCAACCAGCGTTCCATAACAGAAAACTTATCCATCTCTACCGGATCGGGCATCCACCCCATCAAATTCGTCATCCCCTGAAAAGCATCGATCAACGCACCGTATATTTGTCCACCCTCTTCCCGTCCCGCACTTTTCAAACACAGAAAATTATAGACCCGAGCATCGCCCAATAGTTCTTCAACCAACCTCGTTTTGCCCACGCCAGACTCACCAGAGATCAAAACCACGCGTTGCTCTCCAACCCGTACATCCTTTAACATCGCGCGCAACGTCTTCATCTCGGATTCGCGCCCGACAAATTGCGGACGCATCACTTTCAGGGGCACATCGCGTAGCTCGTCATTCGGCAGCACAAACCCCGATTTTAAAGCCTGCATCAGTTCCTCTGCCGACTGATAACGATCAACAGACTCCTTTGCCAGCAACTTCAACACAACTTGTTGCGTCTGTAAGGGAACAGCGATATTGACTTCTCCCATCGGAGGCGGTGACTCTCGAATATGCTTCAGAATAACGGAAACCGGGTTTTGTCCAGAAAATGGCGGCGCACCCATGAGCATCTCGTATAAAATCACGCCCAATGAATACAAATCTGACCGATGATCCACCCAGAGACCCTTACCCTGCTCTGGCGACATATATTCTGCCGTACCAATTGTCGCCCCCGTCTGCGTAATGGAAACGCTGTGCAAATGCCTGAATTTCGCCAACCCCAGATCCAGAATCGTGGTCTCAATCCCCTCTTCTGTTTCCAAAACCATAATATTGGATGGCTTGAGATCGCGATGCACCGCACCCTGCGCGTGGATATACGCCAACCCCTCGGCAATTTGTTGCACAAAAGTAAAAAAGTACGAAGCCCGGAATCGTCCTAACAGTGCACGATCAGTAATTATTTTTTCCAACGTCTTCCCGGGCAAATATTCCATTGTAAAATAGGGGCGC
>JAPOXY010000232.1 GCA_026706845.1 Gemmatimonadota bacterium | reverse complement strand
GTCGGCCTCGCATCCTTATCGAACAGCGCGTAACCCGTCATCTTCATCCCCCGATGATACACAACATGTGCCTGATGATCTCGCTGCCACACATCGTATTCCGGCGCACTCGCAAACGCGCGCACCCTATCTGGCGACCTCTGAACCAGCACGGCATAGTGATAGGACGCACCTTGAGGCATGGGGCCGTGATCCAGATACGCCAATTCAAAAGTTCCTGTACCACCACCCTCTTCACCAAAATCTCCGGGGGCTTGCACCTGGCGCTGCACCCGTAGCCCTTCACCATCCGGAATCACATAGCCATTACCCGAGGCATCCATCAACCAGACAGCCTGCCCCTTTGTCCCTGAAAACGCATAAGGAATTGCACGCACACGCTCCCCATTCACCCCCGTAGGCCGATCCTCAGAAATAGCCGCCTGAAACAGTGGCGTCACAGTCGCATGCCCGCCATCATTATTCTCAATACCAGACCCCAGGCAAACAAGCACATCGTCAAAACAAAACACCGTCTTAACCACCCGAAAACTCGTATTGAATCTCGTATCGTGCAGCTTCAAGGCGAACACACCATTTTGCCCTTCAATATTCACCCCACCCACAAAAGTCTCATCCGAAAAATTGCGGTCACGTCCCTCGTGTTTGAGTTGCTCATGGCTCAGGCGGATCACCGTCGTACCGGGCCACATACTCCAGTCCCATCCATCTCGCACAATCCCACTCGCCTCCCGACCAACCGGATCGCCACTCGCATAAACCAGTATCGAACCATAGCTCAAATAACGACCGAGTTGATTTTCCCCACCGGCTGACGACTCGTAATCCCACACGTACTTGCTCCACCCCTTCATACTCACCATCCAGTCCCCACGCCGATGAATGGACAGCGCGCCATAAGGCAACGTCCAGTGTCCAGAAGGCACAGCGATAGGAGGATGTCCAGCACTTGCAAAATCCGCCATCATCTGCATCGCACCCGGCGTGTGCAAATACATAATCCGCGAAGCTACCTGTTCAAACAAACCTTCTATCAACAACTGCGATTGAGGTCTCCAGAGCTGCATAAACGTACCCGCCAGTTCTGCATCCACCGGAGAATAGCTCAAAGCCATATACATATACGCTGGCAAAAGACCATCCGTTACCGTTGTATTAAGCGGAAAGCGACCACCGATAGCTGTCGAAATATCATACGTATTCGTCATAACTTTGGCTGTCAACAGCGCCTGCTTCAAATTATCGCGCTTCTCCTCCGCAACTGCAAAAGGCGTATCGTGCAACAAATACACCAGAATAGAAGCCACGTGAAAAGCGTGGGGAGCATACGCATTGGCGTAAATACCCCGATGGTGAAAACCCACAAAATCCGGCTTAATCGTATCCAACCAGCCGGGTGCAATATCCAGCGCATTATTCAACCACGCCACATAGCGATGCATATTCGCCACCTTCTCAGGCGAATCGTCCATCATCAAAATACACAACAACCGATACATCCCTACCGAACGCAAAAAATCCGCATTCGTGCCCGGATCCCAGTCCTCTTCATATAACTCGCCAAACATGCTATACCATTTCAAACTCGCCAACTCTCGTTCCAGCCGCTCCGTATCCGCCAGAAGATCCCGCATCAAATACACGGCATGGGCATAGCTCGCAATCCGCAAAAACTCGTGATGCAATGCGCCAACACCACTGCCATCTGCCCAACCCTGATCGTGCAGATAATCGAAAACATCTATCACGCGATCTTTCGCCTCCTCATTGCCATTCAACCGATAATCCAGCACCAGACGCAACAAAACATTCTGAAAAACACTCTGAAAATAGGGCCTGTAGGGCGATCGAGCCGCAAACAGGGGATTCCCTATAATGCGGTCATCCTCGCGTCGAATTTCGTAATCTGCCAAATTGCGAGACCCACGCCTTATATAGGCTGTAAGTTCGTTAAGTCGAATCCTCACAGGCTCCCGCTGATCATCTTTCACCCTGTTGCCGAACACCCAGGCCTCATATCGCGCCGCAATCGTCTCAAGAGCCCTCCGTTCATCATCAGTGATCTGCGAAGGAAGCGGACCCGGCAATGTATTCAGACTCCATCTGTATTCGCGGGTTCTCTCGCCACTTGTATTTATACCTCCATTCACAAATGGAACCTGAGCGTCAGCAGATCGCCTGAAGTCAATCCTTTCCACCAACTCCATCAAATCCAGATAAACAGTCCCGCTATTCGACGCACGGATATCAAATGCCGTCACCCGTCCATTTCTCGGACCCGTATAAGAATTATTCCGCGCATCCTCTTGCAAATTGATCCACATCGCCCGCCAGCCCGTAAAATTCAAGCCAAACTCAAACTGGTAACGC
>JAPOXY010000231.1 GCA_026706845.1 Gemmatimonadota bacterium | reverse complement strand
CAAGGGCGCGCCCATGCATCTGACTTATGTGTATGACGGCGATGCCGTTGCCCGATTGTGGAACGACTACGGGGAGCCTTATACCCGGTCCCGCGCACAGCATCAATACGTGTCAACATCCAATTTTAAGGATGGCACCTTGCTTTCTCCGCAGTATATCGGGATGATGCCGATTGCGACGGGTACATCTGACCATCCCTTCAATGCACTGGATCGCAAAGGTGGTTATGTGAAGCCGCAAGGTCCACAGCCCCACGCCGTGTTCAGGTGGCGGATGTATTCTTCGGCTCTGGGCGATGATCCCCATGGCGGTACGCACGGCGAGAACCAATTGTTCGACATTTACAGCGATGCTGCTGGTGTACTCGGAGAAAATGATACAGACCGCATGGTGCAGAGCCACGACAATGACGAATTGGGTGCGTGGATCGATGCACAAGTTTACGGTCCCTATACCCTGGGTCCCGGCGATAAGGCCAAAGTGGTGATCGCCTATGTGGCGGGGATGGCGTCCAATGCAGCGAAGTATCGCATGGATACCAGCGGATATGCGCGTCCCTACGAGTGGAACTGGCAGCAGCAGAGCCTGGTTCCCGAATTGGAACTGGGTCTGGAAGCGATTCATGCACACGGCAATGAAGCGCAAAAGCTGTATGATCTGGGCTTTGACGGGCTTAATCAGCCGCCCGATGTGAAGGTCAATGGGATGACGAACCTGCAAGGCAATATCGAAATAAACTGGTCGGGCGTTGCCGATACGGCGATCGATCCAGACCTGGGTCGTCCCGATGTGCTGGGTTATCGGATCTATCGCTCTGATTTTATGCGGGCTGGGCCGTGGAAATTGCTGGCGACAATCCCCAAAGCCGTGGGACCTGAAGGCGAACGCCAATTGACCTCAGATGCGCCCCCCGGTGCCGCTTTTCTCAATCAGCCTTGGGCAGAGGGCCAGGAGGACCCCGCTGAAGCCGAGGTCGATGGTCCTTTCCGCTGGGGTACCTATCAGTTTATCGATCCAGAGCCCGATCAGGGATTTATTTACCACTATTCGGTACGCGCGTTTGATGAGCAGGGTCTGGAAACCGGGCATTCGGATGAGCGCAATCAGTACTTATTCCCCGCCAATGGCATTGTGCCAAGGCTGACCTCTGCTTTGCTCAACCATGAAAACGAGACTATGTCGCTGCCGATCAGGGTGGTGCCCAATCCCTGGGTACAGGGCAGGGATGAGCACAGCTATGGCGCGCCTCGCATCCGGTGGATCAATGTGCCGAGCAGGTGTACGCTGTACATCTATACGCTGACGGGCGATCTGGCATGGCGCCAGACCTTTGATACGCTCGACCCGCAGCGGGGCAACCCTGTGGCGCGCGGCGAGATTGAGTGGGATACGCACACGGTGGGCTTGAATGCCAATACGCGCGGTCGTCTCAATGCCGGTACGTATATCTGGGCGATTGAGTCGCACCATCCCTTGAGTGAGGGTCAGATCCAGAAGGGTCTGTTTGTGATTGTCAATTGATCACTGGTCATTATTGAGGAGCAAATTATGAAACGTATGATCTGGATAGCAGCTATCGCGCTTTTTCTCAGCCCTCAAAGTGCCCTGGCTCAGGATGTGGCAGGCTTTGATGATCTGGAACCCGTAGCTGCGGAAGGGCATTTTCGCTCGGAAGGCGATAAGGGCAACCGCATTGCGCGCAGTGGGTTCGCGCTTTTGAAGCTGTCTGCCTCTGCGCGCCTGGCTGGCATGGCCGATGCCAATGTGGGCACATCGCGAGATATTCACTCGATATTCCAGAATGCAGCAGGGCTGGTGCATATCGACAATATGGCATATCTGGCATCTTATAACGAGTGGCTTGTGGGCACCAAAATGGGGGCTGGGGGTTTTGCCTATCGCATTCCCATAGGCGTTGTGGGTGTCGCCTTTCGCACGTTTACCTATCCCGATGTGGAAGAGACCACGCCCATGCAACCCGATGGGACGGGGCGAAATATCAAGCTGGGTGATTTTTCAGTTGCGGCGTCTTTTGCCAAGCAACTGACCGATAAATTTTCGATGGGTTTTCGCCTGCGCTATGTGCGATCACAGCTTCACATTATCAATGTGAGTTCCACGACTTTTGATATCGGTACGATTTTTTACACGGGTTTCAAGAGTCTGCGCGTGGGCATGACCATCAGCAACCTGGGCGGCAATAAGGAAGTGCTGACCGAGGATTATCGCCTGCCGTTTTTCTACAATCTGGCCGTCGCAATGGAATTGATCGGCAAGCAGGGCGACCCGCTTTATCTGACGGGTGCTTATGAGCACGTGTTCTTCCGCGATTACGGAGAGCGCGATCATATTGGCGGCGAGTTGTGGATACAAAATCTGCTGGCACTCCGCGCCGGTTATAAGTTCAAGTACGATGTAGAGAGCTGGAGCGTGGGGGCGGGTGTAAATCTCAATGTAACCGAAGAGCGCAAGATCAGTGTGGATGTTTCGTATAGCGATATCGGCGGTGCAATTAAAGAGCGACCGCTGCGTTTGACGCTTTCGGGAACGTTCTAAGGCATAGGGGACGGCCCCTGTGCCGTCCCACCTACCTGCTGATAGGAGGAATCACAAAATGCGTAAGTTTTTATTGTTTTGTCTAATTGGTGTGTTGGGTACAGCGGGATGTACTCGCGATGTTCCGACTGAGCCTGCCGAGGAGTGGCGCGGTAGCTATCGGCTGATTTCCGGGACGAGTGGAGGAAGTGCCATCAACGTCGCCGATCCGCCTCAGGGTACGCCCAGGCATATTATTTTTACGGCGGCGGCATCGGATTATGGCACGGTGGTATTTGTTTACAATCCACCGCTTACCGCTCCGCCGCTGGCGTCGGTGACGTATGAAAAAACCGTGCGGCATTATATGCGTTCAGTAAATGCCACGCGCGATCAACTTCGTATTGAATATAATCACAATAACCACGAGCGTAATAGACTGGCACTCGGTGCATTTTATATTTGGCTGATCGGTCCCAGGTTGCCGATGTTCGGTGAATTGTCCAATCGTTTGGGTAATTATACAAGCCCATTTCCGGTGCGTTCGGCTGATGCATTGAACCAGCCCAATACCCTGATAGGCGTGCTGCCCGGCGCCGAGGAAGATAGCCGTGTGAGGGTGCTGGGTAATGGGCGCGTTCGCATCAGTATTCCAAATGCTCAGAGCCCAGACAACCGCTCGTTTGAAAACCGCAATCTCCGAACAGCTATTTATTTTAATAGTCCGTGGCCCTATGAAGACCCTCGTCCTCATCAGATGATTATGTGGATAGAGGACGGTCAGGGCATACGCTATTCCACTTATGCTCCCCCGGCTGATGTGGTTGCAGAACTGGATACCCATGATATGCCGTATTCCGGCACATGGTATTTGCAAGATTCTCATCTCAATGGCACGTGGATGGATCCCGAAGACCCATTTCCGAGTATTCCGGCTTCACTGGACATCAAGTGGATACCCATTCTGGAGCGGCGCAGTCCTCGCCACCGCGCGCCATCTGGCCATGTGCCAGCCGCCGGTTTGGAGGATCCCCTGATCGAGAATGGCCCGGTTATAGAACAGGGTTTGGTGGAAATCACGTTTGCCAGGCCGGTCGAGTTTTCCACGCATGCCGATGAAGCCCGGTTTTTCAACAGGCGTGCGGGATATGTGATTCAAAATGGCGTGCCCGTGCTCAATGGCAATTTGCGGGGCGGTGCGCCAGATGGCGTGAATCTGACTTATGTGACGGCGTCCGATGTGGATTTCAGCAAAGAGGGCGATATTTTGACGGTGAATCTGATACAGGGCGGCGCGTCTTATGTCCTGCAGTATAAGCAAGCCCCTTTGAATCCCCAGCAGTTGGAAGGTTTTGGGGTTGACTCGATTATTGTCAGGCCCGTTCCGGCAGATTTGTTCTAAAAATGTAAAAAAATGTAAAATGTATTGCACCATTAGGCATTGTGATATATTTTATTTGAAAATATTCAAACGATATCATTCCCTTTGGGGAATTTTTCGAGGAGGTCTGCAATGATATTGCGTTTTGCACTCGCTGTTCTATGTTGTGGTGCGCTGCTTGCGGTAGCTCCGGCGGAGGCCGGGTTGAAACTGCCCTACAAGGCAGAGGGGCTGAGTAAGGAGCAGGCCGCAGCGTATCTCTTAGAGCGTTTTGCCTTTGGTGCGCGCCCAGGTGAAGTGGAAAAAGTAGCGAAGATGGGTCCAGAGAAGTGGCTGGCTCAGCAGTTGAAGGGCAATTTGCCAGATGCGGCGTTGGAGAAGCGGTTGGAAGCATTTCCCGCGCTGAAGATGACCCAGGAAGAGATGGCCGCAGTTTATGTGAATAATGGACGGATTCGCAGAATGGTGGCGAAAGCGGGGTTGATTGATCCCGCGAAGACGCCTCGCAAAGAGATGAATGAAAAGATAAACGCGTACCGCAAGGAGCACGGGTTGCGTCCTTATGGTATGCTTTCCAATCAGGAATTGAAGGGTCAGAAGCTGATGCGGGCTGTGTATAGCGAGAATCAGCTCACTGAGGTGATGACGGATTTCTGGTTTAATCACTTTAATGTAACCACGCGCGATGGTGGGGCGCGCAGTCGTACGCTTTCCTATGAGCGCGATGCGATTCGCCCCAATGTGTTGGGCAAGTTCCGCGTGATTTTGGGTGCGACGGCAAAGCATCCCGCGATGTTGTATTATCTGGATAATGCACAGTCGCGTATGGCACCGCCATCGGAGCGGCAGCAGGCAAAGCCCGAGCCAAAGAAGGAAGTGGCTTCGGGTGAGATGGGTATGGATGGTGGGATGGATGGCGATATGGGTGGCGAGATGGCGAAAGCTCCTGAAAAGGCTCCCGCAAAGGCGCAGGCTCCTCCACAACGCAGACGCAAGTATGGTTTGAATGAGAATTATGCGCGCGAGTTGATGGAGTTGCACACCCTGGGTGTGGATGGTGGGTACACGCAGCAGGATGTTACCGAGGTTGCGCGGGTGCTGACGGGTTGGACTGCGATGCCTTATGGGAATGGGCGCAAGAATACCGATAGGGCAATCGCAAATGGCAATAAGAATCTCGTTCGCCAGGGCGAATTTCTGTTCCGCAATGCCTGGCACGATAAAAAGGCCAAGGTGGTGTTGGGTGAGAAGTTCCCGGCAGGTGGTGGCATAGAAGAGGGCGAGCGCGTTCTGGATATGCTGACCAAACACCCTTCAACCGCACATTTTATTTCTACGAAGCTGGCGCGTCGGTTTGTGAACGACAGTCCTCCCGAGGCACTGGTCAAGCGGATGGCGAAGACATTTAGCAAGACGGATGGGGATATCGCTGCTGTGATGGCTACGCTGGCGCAGTCTCGAGAGTTTTGGGCAGAGGCGAAGAAGCGCAGCAAGATGAAGTCGCCGTTAGAAGTAGTGGTGAGTTCTCTTCGCGCGCTGGAAGCCGATGTGAAAAATCCACAACCTGTTATGTCTTGGTTTGACCGCATGGGCGAGCCGCTATATGGTTATGTACCGCCTACGGGTTTTCCGGATTATGCCGAGTCGTGGGCAAATTCGGGTACGCTGATCGCGCGAATGAATTTTGGTATCCATCTGGCTACGGGTAGAATTAGGGGGATTGAATTGAAGCAATTGCCCAAGGAGAGCGCTGGTCTGACAACGGAAGAGGCACTGGCGATGTATAGCAAGTTGCTGTTGCCAGCACAGGATACCAGTGCTATTGCATCAGAGGTTAAACAGACGATTCCCGCAGATGCCGAACGCAAAGAGGTTCAGGTGATCAGTATGTTGCTGGGGTCGCCGGAATTTCAATACCGATAAACTCGGAAAGGAGATAGCGTTATGGAATGGACGCGAAGAGCATTTATGAAGGGCAGCGGATTGGCATTGTTTTCGGCCTCGTTTGGGGGTACACCGCTGTTCTTGAGCCGCGCGGCTGACGCGGCGAATAATCCGCTGGCACATAGTCGTCGCAAAGTGCTGGTGACGATTTTCCAGCGCGGGGCTATGGATGGTTTGATGGCGGTGACGCCATTTAACGATCCAGCACTTGCCGAGGCGCGCCCCAATTTGTTTATGCACCTGACCGATCCGAAAAACAAGCTGACGGATCTGGATGGTCGCTTTGCATTGCATCCCTCTTTTGCGGATCTGGCACCGCTGTACAAGGAAGGTCGTCTGGCTATTGTCCACGGCGTAGGCTCGCCGAATAAGACGCGGTCGCACTTTGACGCCCAGGATTATATGGAAAATGGGACGCCTGGTGTGAAAGGTACGCGGACGGGTTGGCTCAATCGGGCTGTTGGACTGCTCGGGCACGAGGGTACGCCCTTCCGGTCTGTGGCATTGACCAGAGCGTTGCCGCGCGCATTTTACGGGAAGGAGCCTTCGATTGCAGTGGATGATCTGCGTTCCTTTGGCATCCAGATGCCGAATAATCCGCAGGGGGCCGAACAGGTCGAGGAAGGGTTTGAGGCGATGTATGCGCGGAGTGCCAAACGCCTGGTTCAGAGGGTGAGCCGGGAGAGTTTTGATGCGATTGAGTTGTTGGAAAAGATCGGTGTACGAGATTACAAACCCGTTGAAGGCGCGGAATATCCCAATACGGCATTGGGTCGCAGGCTGCAACAGATCGCGTTGTTGATCAAGTCGGATGTGGGTCTTGAGGTTGCCTTTACCGAGACAGGCGGTTGGGATACCCATGTTCAGCAGGGCACAACGACGGGGTCTTTCCAGCGCAGAGCAGATGAGATGTCCAAGTCTATCGCGGCATTCTGGACGGATCTGGGGACGTATCAGGACGATGTTGTGCTGATGACGATGACCGAATTTGGTCGCACAGTGCATCAGAATGGTTCTCTGGGTACGGATCACGGCCGCGGGTCGTGTTTGTTTGTGCTGGGGAATAACGTGGCTGGCGGAAAGATCCACGGGGATGTGCCAGAGAAGCTGGTGAAAGATGCGCTCGAAGATCGGCGCGATTTGCCCGTGACGACGGATTTCCGTTCTGTGTTTGCCGATGTGGCGGGTAAGCATCTGAATATCGATCGTTCTCACGATATTGCGATGTTCCCGGGTTGGGAAGGTGAGCGGTTTAAGGTGATGACGTAAAGTTATTATCGACCACTCATTTGAACTGCTGTACTGACACGTTGTGTTGCGCGTGTGCAGTTTACACCGCTTCAGGAAAGAAAACTCGAGTGTCGAAGTATGGCACTCGAGTTTTCTTATGGAGGTTTGCCAATGATATTGCGTTTTTCACTCATTGTTTTGTGCTGTGGTGCCTTACTTTCAGGCACTTCGGCGAATGCCGATTTGAAACTGCCTTATAAAGCAGAGGGGCTGAATAAGGAGCAGGCTGCGGCGTATCTCTTAGAGCGTTTTGCCTTTGGTGCGCGGCCCGGTGAGGTGGAAAAGGTGGTGCAGATGGGTCCCGAGAAATGGCTGGCTCAACAGTTGAAGGGCAATTTGCCAGATGCCGAGTTAGACAAGCGATTGGAGGCGTTTCCCGCACTGAAAATGACGCAGTTTGAAATGTCTGAAACTTATGTGCAGAATGGGCGGATTCGCAGAATACTGCAGGAAGAGGGTGTGGTTGATCCCGTAAAGATGTCTCGCAAAGAGATGAATAAAAAGATAAGCGCGTATCGCAAGAAGCACGGGTTGCGTGCTCAGAATGCGCTTTACAATAAGGAATTGAAGGGGCAGAAAGTGATGCGGGCTGTGTATAGCGAGAACCAGCTCGTTGAGGTGTTGACGGATTTCTGGTTCAATCATTTCAATGTGACCACGCGCGATGGCGGGGCACGTAGCCGCACGCTTTCCTATGAGCGGGATGCGATTCGTCCCAATGTGCTGGGCGAGTTCCGCGTGATTTTGGGTGCGACGGCAAAGCATCCTGCAATGTTGCATTATCTGGATAATGCAGATTCCCGTATGGCGCCGCCATCACAGCGGAATCAACCCAAACTCAAACAGGAGGTGGCATCGGGCGAGATGGGTATGGATGGTGGTATGATGGGCGCTCCTGCAAAGGCGCAGCCCCCTCCAAAAAACAGACGCAAATACGGTTTGAATGAGAATTATGCGCGCGAGTTGATGGAGTTGCATACCCTCGGAGTGGATGGTGGCTACACGCAGCAGGATGTTACCGAGGTTGCGCGCGTGTTGACGGGTTGGGCTGCGATGCCTTATAAAAATGCGCGGAAAAATCTCGAGAAGCAGATCGCAAAAGGAAGTAATAATCTCGTTCGCGAGGGCGAGTTTGTGTTCCGCAAAACTTGGCACGACAAAAAAGCCAAGGTGGTGCTGGGTGAGAAGTTCCCGGCAGGGGGTGGCATGGAAGAGGGCGAGCGCGTTCTGGATATGCTGTCCAAACACCCTTCAACTGCACATTTTATTTCTACGAAGCTGGCGCGTCGGTTTGTGAACGACAGTCCTCCCGAGGCACTGGTCAAGCGGATGGCGAAGACATTTAGCAAGACGGATGGGGATATCGCTGCTGTGATGGCTACGCTGGCGCAGTCTCGAGAGTTTTGGGCAGAGGCGAAGAAGCGCAGCAAGATGAAGTCGCCGTTAGAAGTAGTGGTGAGTTCTCTTCGCGCGCTGGAAGCCGATGTGAAAAATCCACAACCTGTTATGTCTTGGTTTGACCGCATGGGCGAGCCGCTATATGGTTATGTACCGCCTACGGGTTTTCCGGATTATGCCGAGTCGTGGGCAAATTCGGGTACGCTGATCGCGCGAATGAATTTTGGTATCCATCTGGCTACGGGCAAAATTAGAGGGATTGAATTGAAGCGGTTGTCCCGGGATAGCGCTGGTCTAACAACGGATGCGGCACTGGCGGTGTATGGCAAGTTGCTGTTGCCTGCACAGGATACGAGTGCTATTGTCTCAGAGGTTAAGGAGGCGATTCCCGCAGATGCCAGGCGCAAAGATATGCAGGTGGTCAGTATGCTGCTGGGGTCGCCGGAGTTTCAATACCGATAAACTGGTGGGTGAGATACCCAGGGGACAATGTCGGGATCATTTTTTTTAAGGAGGTTTACAAATGATATTGCGTTTTTCACTTATTGTTTTGTGCTGTGGTGCCTTACTTTCAGGCACTTCGGCGGATGCCAAATTGAAATTGCCCTATAAAAAAGAAGGACTAAACAAAGAGCAGGCAGCGGCGTATCTCTTAGAGCGTTTTGCTTTTGGTGCGCGGCCCGGTGAAGTGGAAAAGGTGGTGCAGATGGGTCCCGAGAAGTGGCTGGCTCAGCAGTTGAAGGGCAATTTGCCGGATGCGGCGTTGGACAAGCGATTGGAAGCGTTTCCGGCGTTGAAAATGACGCAGTTACAAATAGCCGAAATCTATATGCCAGATGGTCAACTTCGCAATCAGATGAAAAGAGAAGGGGTAATGGATCCGGCGACGACGCCTCTCAAAGAGATGCGGGAAAAGATGAAAGCGTATCGCGAGGAGCACGGGTTGCGTCCCTATGGCGCGCTTTTTAATCAGGAGCTTCGGAGTCAGAAGGTGATGCGGGCGGTGTATAGCGAGAATCAACTCGCCGAGGTGCTAACGGATTTCTGGTTCAATCACTTCAATGTGACCACGCGCGATGGTGGGGCGCGCAGTCGCGTGCTTACCTATGAGCGCGATGCAATTCGTCCCAATGTGCTGGGTAAGTTCCGCGTGATTTTAGGTGCGACAGCGAAGCATCCCGCGATGTTGCACTATCTGGATAATGCCCAGTCGCGTATGGCAACGCCACAGCAGCAGAATCAGGCAAAGCCTGAGCCAAAGAAGGAAGTGGCAATGGGCGAGATGGGTATGGATGGCGGGATGATGGGTGGTGAGATGATGGGTGGTGAGATGGCAAAGGCTCCTCCAAAGGCTGTTGCGAAGCCGAAGACGCCTCCAAGACGCAAGTATGGTTTGAATGAGAATTATGCGCGCGAGTTGATGGAGTTGCACACCCTGGGTGTGGATGGTGGGTACACGCAGCAGGATGTTACCGAGGTTGCGCGGGTGCTGACGGGTTGGACTGCGATGCCTTATGGGAATGGGCGCAAGAATACCGATAGGGCAATCGCAAATGGCAATAAGAATCTCGTTCGCCAGGGCGAATTTCTGTTCCGCAATGCCTGGCACGATAAAAAGGCCAAGGTGGTGTTGGGTGAGAAGTTCCCGGCAGGTGGTGGCATAGAAGAGGGCGAGCGCGTTCTGGATATGCTGACCAAACACCCTTCAACCGCACATTTTATTTCTACGAAGCTGGCGCGTCGGTTTGTGAACGACAGTCCTCCCG
>JAPOXY010000230.1 GCA_026706845.1 Gemmatimonadota bacterium | reverse complement strand
CATCTTCGGCAGATAGTCGTTGTCCCAGGTTTACTTTTTCTTCGATGTCTCGAAGGTCGTCGGGAATTATCGGTCTCACGCTATGCTCCTTATACTGTTCTACGGTTTTGCAGCCAGCATTTCGCGGGCGTGTTGCATGGTCAGTTCTGAAATCTCTTCGCCGCCCATCATCAAAGCGAGTTCGCCAGCGCGTGCCTCTTCATCCAACGGGATCACCCGGGTTACTGCACGTTGCTCAACTACTTCTTTTCTGACTGAAAAATGCCGATCAGCCATTTTTGCAATTTGTGGCAAATGCGTAATTGAAATGGTTTGATACGTTTCTGACAGGTCGCGCAATTTCTTGCCCACAACCTCTGCAATGCGTCCAGAAATTCCGATGTCGATTTCGTCAAAAATTAACACCTGCACCGAATCGGTATGCGCCAGCACGGTTTTCATCGCCAGCATAATACGCGAGATTTCACCGCCCGACGCCACTTTTGCCAGCGGGCGAATGGCTTCGCCAGGGTTGGCCGAAATAAAAAATTCGCCGCGCTCTATGCCCCGTGGTCCCGCTTCAAATCGCTGCCCGTCGCATTCAATCAGGCCTTCGGGGTCTGGACGCCGATTCAATTGTACGTCAAACTGCACATCGGGCATGCCCAGTTCGCGCAATGCGCGGCATATCGCTTTTGACAATTTGCCAGCAGCTTTGTGTCTTCCTTTTGACAATTTCTCACAAAAATGTGCGAATGTCTGTATTGCATCGTCAATTTTAATCTGAATTTTTTTTATAGATGCTTCGAGTTCCTCGGTCAGTTCCAATTCTTTTTGGGCTTTTTTTTCATAGGACAGCACACTTTCCAGGTCGCCGCTATATTTTTTTTTCAGTGCGTTCAGCGTTTCTAATCGCTCTGTTACTTCTGATAGGCGTTGGGGATTGTGTTCTACGCGATTGGCGTAATCGCCAAAGGCACGAGCCAGTTCCTCTGCACCATACCGCAGGCCATTGAGTTCTTCGGCTATAGGCTCCAAACTGCTGTCCATTTGCGCGGCCTCATTCAGGAGGTGCGCGCCTTCGCCGAGTTGATCGGCCACGGATTGTTCACTTTCATAAAGCACCTGTTCAATCTGATAGGCGATCTCGAGTAGCCGTTCTGCATGCAAAAGTACGGACTGTTCGCGTTGCAGGCGCTCGTCTTCGCCAGGCTCTGGTTTTGTCGCATGGATTTCTTTGATCTGAAAGTCCAGTAGTTCGCGTCTTTCTCGCTGACGCTGGGCAACGGCAGTTTTTTCGATCAGCCGATTTTGCAACTGCACCACCTGGTGATATGATTGTTCGACCTGTGCGCGTGCTGCGTGCAAGCCGCCAAAGCCGTCCAAAAAGTCCAGATGCTGATCGGTATTCAGAAGCGATTGATGGTCGTGTTGGCCGTGTAAATCGACCAGCGCGCGGCCCAATTCTCGAAGTGTACGCACGGGAATAGACAGGCCATTGGCGTAGCACCGACTGCGCCCTTCTAATAGTACATCTCGCCGCAAAATCAGCTCGCCGTCTTCTGTCTCTATACCCATGGCGTTCAGGAGTTTGAGAGCCGGATGTTGAAGATAGAGTTCAAAAATGGCTTCTACTGTACATTTTTTTTCGCCTGTGCGGATCACATCGGGACTCGCTCGCATACCCAGTATCAGCCCCAATGCGCCGACCAGGATGGACTTCCCTGCGCCGGTTTCGCCCGTAATGATATTTAACCCCTTACCAAATGCGACTTCCATGTCGTCGATCAGGGCGTAATTTATCACATGCAATTGAGACAACAAGGCGCAACTCCTTTACTCGTCTCGCCGATCCAGGCTCCAGTCCAATTTGCGCTGCAACAGATCGTAAAAAGTCAACCCCTGCATATTGATAAAGCGCACGGGTTCGGAGGCCCGTTGTACTGTAACGGGTTCTTCAGGGGAAAGCGAACATACTGTGCGTCCATCTGTGGATAACATGATTTCATCGGACCGATCAGCTATCACCTTAACCGTTACCGATTGACCGCCCGGCATCACCATTGGGCGCAAAGATAGCGAATGCGGGCATATAGGCGTGGCGATCAGCACAGATAAATTTGGATGTACTATTGGGCCGCCAGAAGACAGGCTGTAACCCGTGGACCCCGTCGGCGTTGCCAGAATTAATCCATTGCCGTAAAAGGAGCTTACGGGCCGACCTTCAACCAGCATTACGACCTGTACCAGACGCGCCTTGACGCTGCGTTCAATTACGACTTCATTGAGTGCGAACGCTTTTTGCGTGCGGGTTTGTGCGTGTAGAGCAATGCGTTCTTCTACGGTATAATCGCCACATAACAACCGATCCAGGCCATCGCCCAATTCGCGGGGTTCTGCGCCCGATAAAAATCCCAATCGCCCCAGGTTCACGCCCAAAATCGGCGTGCTGTGTGGATAAACCACATCGGCTGCGCGCAACAAGGTCCCATCGCCGCCCATCGCCACAATGATGTCGGCGCGTGTGGGCAACTGATCGACCGGACAAAACCATTTGGAATCAGATGTGCAAATTTGCCGCAAGTTGTCGGCGATCAGTACCCCAATGCCCCTTTGATGGATGCGCTGGGCCAATTGATCGACCGCAACGCCCATGCCCGGTTGGGTCGGGTTCGAAAACAAACCGATGGACTTCATTCGTCTGCAAACCCTTCGCCGTTGGAATCTATGGATACCAATTCAAATTCACCATCGCTATCGCGTATTAGCACTTCAACCTGTTGCCGCGCATCTTCTAATAAACTGCGGCATTGATTGGATGCTTTTAGACCTTCTTCAAACACTTTTAGTGCCTCTGACAAAGGCAGTGCACCTTCTTCTAAACGATCCACAGCCGTCTCCAATTGCTTCAAAGCCGCTTCAAAGGTGGGTTCTGCTGTTTTATTTTTTGGCAGTGGATTTTACCTTTTTATTTTTTCTACCCGACAGGTTGCCTCGCCTTTTGCCAATCGAATGTGCAGATGTTCACGGGGTGTCAAAATTCCGGCATCAGACACGACCGAACCATCTTCGCGCTGTACGAGGCCAAATCCCCGCGCGAGTACTGATAGGGGGCTGAGTGATCCCAGTTTGCCGGTCAGACGGTGATAGTCGGCTAATCGGCTTTCAAATAGCCGCCTCATAAGCGCGTATAAATCGCGGTGTAATTCATCGACGTGTTGCGCGTTTTGAAAGATCAAGTCGGACAACCGCCGCATGCCATAACTGCTTTCGTGCGTTTCTATCAGATCTTTATTCTCGTCTAACAACCGCTGCATGGCTTCCCGCGTGCGAAGTGTAAGCCTTCCGACTTGTTCGCGCACTTCTAAAACATCGCGTACTGCAATTTCTGCGGCAGCAGAAGGGGTTGGTGCGCGCACATCAGCTGTTAGATCCGATAGGGAGATGTCGATCTCGTGTCCTACGGCTGAAATAACTGGAATCTCAGAATCCGCAATTGCCCGCACCACTGTCTCGTCGTTAAATGCAGCCAAATCCTCAGCCGAGCCGCCGCCGCGTCCAACAATCAATACATCTACTTTGCCGAAGTCATTGAAATCGGCAATGCCCTGTGCAATATCTTCTGGCGCGTCCAATCCCTGCACCTGCGCGGGGCGCAAAACAATGCGGACAGCGGGAAATCGCCGCTTCAACACATTCAAAATATCTCGAAAAGCTGCACCTGTCTGCGAAGTCACAACGCCAATGGGTCTGGCGTATTCGGGCAAAGATTGTTTTCGACCCTCGTCAAAAAGGCCTTCTTCAGACAGTTTTTTTTTCAGTTTTTCATAGGCGATTAGCTGTTGTCCCACCCCTGCGGGAAACAGTTGTGACACATTAAATTGATATTCGCCCCGCCGTTCATATACCGTCAACTGCCCCTGTGCCAACACGGCTATCCCCGCTGTGGGACGAAATCCAGTTATGGAACGTGAACGCCACATCACACAGCGCAATTGACTGTGTGGATCTGAGAGCGTGAAATACCGATGTCCGGATGAAGGCTGAGAGAAGGAGGTCAACTCACCGGCGACCCACATGGGCGGAAATTGCGTCTCAAGGGTTTGCTTAACCGCTTGTGTGACGTCCGATACAGAAAGTGGGTGTTCCACCTTATTCCTCCTCTAAATCGAGACACAACCGCTCAATGTGTCGCGCGCGTCCAGAGCATTTATCCACATCTATGAGCGCACCGCAGAGTTTTATATCACCTGTAGCTGGCTCAAAACGCACGGGCATCTGGTTTATGAATCGGTGAATCGCGGGATCTTTTTTTGCGCCAATAACCGAATCATGAGGCCCTGTCATACCCACATCTGTCATATACGCGGTTCCGCCTGGCAAAATTTTATTATCGGCTGTTTGAACATGGGTATGCGTGCCCAAAACTGCGCTGACTTTGCCGTCCATATAGTGCCCAAAAGCAATTTTTTCTGAGGTCGCTTCGGCGTGGAAGTCGATGAGAATGATGGGCGTTTTCTTTTGCAGTTGCTCCACGGCGCATTGCCCCGTTCTAAAGGGACAGTCCAAAGCCATTTTCATATATGTTCGTCCAAGCAAACTGAGCACTGCAACCGATGCTCCATTACGCGCTGAAAAAATTGCTGCACCAACACCTCCAACCTCTTTGGGGAAGTTGGCTGCACGCAAAATCCGGTCGTTCGTTTGAATATAGTCAACCGAATCTTTTTGATCCCAGACGTGATCGCCCATGGTAATTACATTGGCGCCGTAAGCGTGAAATTTTTGTCCGATTTTTTCGGTAATACCAAAACCACCAGCAGAATTTTCGCCATTGACAACGCAGAAATCAATGGCGTGCTGTGCGATCAGTTGGGGAATCAAATGTGCGGCGGCCCGTCGCCCGGGTCTGCCATAAACATCGCCTACAAATAGTATTTTCATTCGCTATTTTTTATCGCGCAAAATTGATGGCGCGCACCTCGCGAATTACGGTCACCTTTATATGTCCCGGATATGTCATTGTTTTTTCCAGTCGTTCGGCAATTTGAGCAGATAATCGCTCGGTGTCTTCATCGCTGATTAATCCATAGTTGGCGACCACCCGAATTTCCTGACCCGCTTGAATGGCGTAAACCGCATCTACTCCCTCTATTTCTCGGGCGGTTTGTTCCAAATGCTCCAATCGTCGTACATAATTTTCCAACACCTCGCGCCTCGCGCCCGGGCGAACTCTCGAAATGGCGTCTGCGGCATCGACCAGCACTGCAATTGGCGAGATCGGGTCAGCCTCGCCGTGGTGGGCTTCAATCGCGTTGATTACCTCGTCATCTTCACCGTATTTTTTTGCCATATCAGCGCCATTTTGGCCGGGTGTGCCTTCAAATTCGTGGCTGATCCCCTGACCGATATCGTGTAGTAGGCCAGCGCGTTTGGCAAGTTGTGCATCCAGCCCCAAATGTGTGGCCATCATCCCCGATAGAAAAGCCACCTCTTTGCTGTGGTTTAACATATTTTGCCCATAACTCGTCCGAAATTTTAATCGCCCAAGACATTCAATCAGGCGATCGTGCAAGCCGGGCACTCCCATGTTAAAGATGGCCTCTTCACCCGCTTGTCGAATCAATTCGTGCATATTTTCTCGCGATTTTTCAACCACTTCTTCGATCCGACCCGGATGAATGCGCCCGTCCATTAAAAGGTGCTCCAAAGCTGTCTTGGCAATCGCACGGCGAATGGGATCAAATCCGGACAGCACGACGGCTTTGGGGGTATCGTCAACAATCACATCCACGCCAGTACACATCTCAAAAGCTCGAATATTGCGCCCTTCGCGCCCGATAATTCGACCTTTCATTTCATCGGCTGGCAACTCGACAACGGTCACCGTTGATTCTACCGTGTAATCTACTGCCAGTCTTTGAATCGCACTTGCGATAATTTCTCTCGCTTCATCATTGGCCCGCGCTTGTGCGTCTTCCCGGATTTCTTTTAAGCGCCAGGCAACTTCGCGCTGGGATTCGGCCTCCAAATTTTCCATCAATTCGCGTTTGGCCTGCTGGCGAGTCAGGGCCGCAATGCGTTCTAATCGCGCATTTTGGGCCTCCAAAATCGCTTCCAACTCCAGTTCTTTGACGGTTAATTCGTCCTGCTGCTGTACCAATTTTTGTTCCAATTCTTCCACTTGTCCAGCTTTGTGGTTGAGCAGGTCTGCACGTCGATTCAACTCGCTCGACATGCGATCTAATTCTTCTTCTTTGTGTGCCACTTCATTGTTGCGGTCTTCCAGTGCTTTTTCGGCCTGTACGCGCTCGTGATAAATCTGATCCTTAGCTTCTAAAAGCGCGGTGCGTTTTTCCGTTTCTGCTTCTCTTCGAGCATCTTCCAAAATTTGTTCGATTGAGGCGTCGGTGCGGTAAAATCTCTTGTGTGAAATTTTACTGCTGATCAGCCATCCCACAACAAATCCCAGCACCAACAGCCCGGTAGATAACGCAATCACAGATACGATTTCCATGACTTTCTCCAATGTGGTATTAAAAGAAATCCCCACCGCGCTTGTGCTCACTTTTAAGGACAAACGCGACGGGGTTCACAATCCCGTGAGATAGCTTGTCTCACACTCGCATTGTGCGATTTACTCACTTCGTCGTGATCTCAGGGTTACCGAGTCTGCGAGTTGATCGGCTTTCTCGCGTGAAATCCGATCCATCTGGCGACTTTCTTCCTCGATTTTAAAAAGCTCATCAGCCAAATTCACAGCCGTTAATACGGCTACTGTCGATCTGTTGCGCAGTGCAAGAGCACTGGCTATTTCGCGCATTTTCTGATCGATATAACTCGCCACCTCGCGGATGTGTTCGGGATCAGCATCGCTGGTAATGCGATATTCTGAGCCAAATATCTGAACGCGCACGTCGGGCAAACCAGACATCACTCATTTTTTTCGGGGTTTAAGGAATTGAGGCGCTGCAACATCGCCTCGACCTTATCCAGGATTTCCGCCTTATTGTCTATTAGAAGCATATTGTCGTTGTAAATGTCTTGCAGCCGATCTCGTTCGTTACACAGAGCCACTCGTTCTTCTTCGAGGCGCGATATATCTGACTGCAATGCCTGACTCTGTTGCTTCAATTCAGCATTTTCACGACGCAAATCTTCAATGGTTGCAACGGCGTTGTTAATTGCTTCAACGAGCCGGTCCACTCCCTCCGCCACTGCCCCGGCGTTAATATCCATCAGGACCACTTCCTCATCCGCTTCTTCCTCCATTTCCGCTACTTCTTCGGTCTCTTCGGTTGCTTCGGCACTACCTTCCACTTCTTCATCCACTTCCCCTTCTTCTTTCACATTTCTTGTCCAGGGGTTAATATCCATGTTTGCTCCTTGAAAAAATCAAAAGCTATTGAATATAAAGGCAATTTAACACCATCTTATCCGAAAGTCAAGCTCGCCCCGTGAGGATTTGGCCCCCATGCAAAAAGCGAAATCCACACGGTGCCGGATTTCGCTTTTTGGGATCAATGAGATACTCAAGCGTTTTGCTTAACCCTTTCGGCCAGGGCGGCAAATGCATTGGCATCGGTTACGGCCAGATTGGCCAACACTTTGCGGTTGATATCGATGCCCTCTCGCTTTAAACCCGCCATAAATCGGCTGTAAGTCAATCCGTGTTGCCTGGCTGCTGCATTGATTCGGGTAATCCACAATGCTCTGAAGTTTCTTTTCTTTTGCCTGCGGTCGCGATAGGCGTATTGCAAGGCGCGATCCACAGCATTGCTGGCCGTGCGTAGCAGTTTGCTGCGCCCTCCCCGATAGCCTCTGGCTTGTTTCAAAATTTTTTTTCGCCTGCGTCTCGATGCAGGACTATTGGTTACTCTCGGCATTTTAATCTCCAATGAACAGTGATCATCAGCCCCTGTCAAGACGCCAGCAGGCGATTGACGCGGCTTTGGTCAGCGCCGTGAACATGCGCAGTTTGACGGAGGCCTCTTTTGCGCTTGCTCGTCTTTTTGGTCAGGTTGTGCGCTGCAGTGGCCTGGCGACGACTGATTTTGCCAGAACTGCGCTTTTTGAAACGCTTTTTGGCACCGCTATGGGTTTTCATTTTGGGCACGACAAACTCCTTTGAAAACAACGTCACAGATTATTTGAAGCGAACTACGACTGAGATTTTGGCGCGACAATCATCACGAGCTTTCGCCCTTCGTCGCGGGGATGCGTTTCGATCTGTCCAACATGTTGCAAATCGTCTTCAATGCGCTGCAATAAGTTGCGGCCCATATCGCGATGTGCATTTTCCCGTCCAAAAAACTCAATGACAAGCCGCACTTTATGGCGCTGGGTCAAAAATTTCTCAGCATGCCTGATCTTAAATTGATAATCGTGATCGCTGATTCGAACACGCATCCGAATTTCTTTTAATTGCGAGGCACTTTGGCGATTTTTTCTGGCTTTTTTTCCCCGCTCATACCTGTATTTACCGTAGTCCATAATCCGGCAAACAGGTGGGCGTGCATTTGGCGCAACTTCGACCAGATCAAGCCCGGCCCCCTGAGCCATTGTCAGGGCTTTGCTAGTTTCTACAATGCCCACTTGAGCACCTGATTCACCGATTAAGCGAACCTGTGGAATGCGAATCTGCCGATTCACGCGCGGCCCGATTTCTCGTCTGGTATCTCGACTTCTTGAACCTCTATTGATTGCGACCACCTCCAGATTGGATATAGGGAACTCAACTCACAAACGCGTTGTGAATTATGACAATTGTTTGGATTCGACCTCTGACTGAATACGCGAGATTAAATTTTCCAGGCTCAGCGCACCCAAATCTCCCTGTCCATGACGGCGAACGGACACTGTGCCATTCTCAACTTCTCGCGCGCCTACAATAAGCATATAGGGCACTTTTTGAACTTCTGCCTCTCGAATTTTGTAGCCCAATTTGGCATCCTGATCATCCACTTCAACGCGCACCTGAGCATCTCGAAGCAGTTTGGCAACTTGCTGTGCATAGTCGGTAAAACGATCCGATACAGGTAGAATAACAGCCTGCACAGGAGCCAGCCACACGGGAAAATTGCCGGCATAATGCTCAATGAGTGTGCCAAAGAATCGTTCCATTGACCCCAAAAGCGCGCGATGTACCATATAGGGGCGGTGCATCTTGCCATCTTGACCGGCAAAAGTCAAATCGAATCGCTCGGGCAGGTTGAAGTCAAACTGAATTGTCGAACACTGCCATTCACGCCCCAGTGCATCTTTAATTTGCACGTCAATTTTGGGTCCGTAAAATGCGCCGCCGCCTTCATCCATGCCATATTTTAAGCCCTGTGCATCTATCGCGGCTTTCAAGGCATTTGTCGCCATATCCCAGTCGCGAGGGTCACCTACGGCTTTTTCGGGCCGTGTGGAAATATCGATCTTAAAATCTTCGAGACCAAATGACCGCAGAATAAACAGCGTAAAATCTATGGTCTGTTTAATTTCACTTTCGACCTGGTCTGGACGGCAGAAGATATGCGCGTCATCCTGTGTAAATCCGCGCACTCGCAAAAGCCCGTGTAGCACACCTGCCTGTTCATAGCGATAAACCGTTCCCATTTCTGCCCAGCGCAATGGCAACTCGCGATAACTCCGACGGCGGCTTTTGTAAATCATGCTGTGAAATGGACAGTTCATGGGTTTGGCGAAATATTCCTGTCCATCGACATCCATTGACGAGTACATATTTTCGCGAAAAAAATCCAGATGGCCACTCGTGTTCCACAGGGTGGATCGCCCAATATGAGGGGAGCCGACCAGTTCATATCCACCGTCGAAATGAGCACTGTGCCAGAATGATTCAATCTCGTGCCGAATCCGCATTCCCTTAGGGTGCCAGAGTACCAGGCCTGGACCTACATTGTCATTTATCGAATACAGGTCTAACTGTATGCCCAAAGTGCGGTGATCTCGACGTTTGGCCTCTTCGAGTTTATCGAGATATGCCTGCAATTCTTTTTTGCCGGGAAACGAGATGCCGTAGATGCGTTGCAGCATTTTGTTGTTTTCATCGCCCCGCTAATAAGCTCCGGATGCGTTTAACAACTTGATGGCCTTAACGCGCCCTGTTGATGGTAAGTGTGGTCCCCGACACAGATCAAACCATTTGGCATTTTTGTAGATGCTCACTGTTTCGTCGGGCGCAATGGCGTCTAAAAGCTCGAGTTTATAGGATTCACCCAAATCACGAAAGCGCGCAGAAGCCTCGTCGCGCGAAACTTCTTCACGGGAAAAGGGCTGGTCTTCTCTGGCAATTTCCAGCATTCGCGCTTCAATTTTTTCCAGTTCCTCGGGTGTAAAGGGCTGATCGACATCAAAATCGTAATAGAATCCGTTTTCAATAGGTGGACCAATGGTTACTTTTGCATTGGGAAATAAGTCCTGTACAGCTTGTGCCATCACATGTGCTGTGCTATGCCAGTAAACCTCTTTGCCTTCGTTGTCGGAGAAAGTCAGAATCTCAACAGCAGCATCTGAAGCAACCGGATAACTCAAATCTACAGCTCGACCATCAACCCGCCCGGCCAGAGCTGCGCGAGCAAGGCCGGAGCCAATGGATTCAGCCACTTGTAGCACGGTTGCACCGCGCTCAATTTCTTTGGCCGAACCGTCGGGAAGCGTGATGGTTATGGAGTGGTTTTGGGCCATAAAAAAATCGCGCTCGGAAATTGCCGGCGCGCGAAATGTGAAATCGTGGAACCGTTCGGTGAGCAGTTTCGCCCGCGGACATCCCTCAGGAATGAGATTAAAAGATAGAAACCTGCCAGAGTCTGATAAATCTATAATAAGAGTATCGGGGTGTCAAGCGGAAATTCCCCAATTTCAGAGATAGAATCACAACCTCAATTCATTGAATTTTCGAAACTTATTAGGCCTCATCCAAACCCAATCCCGTCAAATCTGCAATATTCCCTGCTTGCTCGGCTTCGTATAGTCGCCAGATCACGCGCAATCCCTGCAAGCTGCTTTTGCCATCTGTCAGCGGTGTTTGCCCGGTTTCAATGCAATCGAGAAAATGGGCCATCTCGTTTTCCGTGTGTTTGCCCGGCTCTGCTTCGAACAAAATTTTTTCTTGACCGCGTATGATATGCACGAGCTTGCCGCCTGAGAGATTGGCATCGAGCAACCCTTCTGTGCAATGCGCGTGGATTGAGTACCGCAGCCGGGTGCCCCGCGCCCCCCAGGTGCCAAAGTGATATCCCAGTCGGCCATTTTCAAATTCCATCGTCACATTGCTCGTGCCTTCTCGCTCCATCCACGGCGTACCAAAATTCGTGCCCATGTGCATGCCCTGCACGGGTCGCCCCAAAAACCAGAGTAGCAAATCGATATAATGACAGCCATGACTAAACAACTGCCCTCCGCCCAATCGCTCTTTGCTCGAGGCCCAGTGATCGGGGGGATACCGGGTGAGTTGTTCGGTCCAGATCGACACTTGAAATACATCGCCGTACGCGCCTTCATCCAGCAATGCTTTCAAACGTTGTACAATTGGATGAAAGCGCATGCAATACGCAATCATCAGCACTTTGCCCGAGGTTTCAGATGCCTCAATCAGTTCTTTGCAGGCAACTTCGTAATTGGCCATGGGTTTTTCGAGCAGGACATGAACGCCAGCATTGAGGCACGCCTGTCCTACGGAAAAGTGCAAATGGTGGGGTAGGGCGAGCAGTACGGCATCTACCGAATCTAAAATCTCGCGATAATCTGTCGCCACACAGGCTCCCGGAAATTGCTGCGCGACTGCTTCTGCGCGTTCTGGAACAACATCGACGGCAGCGGCCAATGTGACCCGATCACTCAGTGTGTGAAACCGCCGCATGTGGGCACCCCCCATGCCACCGCATCCGATCATACCCAGTTTAATCATGTATCAGTCTCCTTAAGGCAATTGCAACATTTTGTGAATGCGACACGACAAGCGCCAGTTGGGGTGTCGCGACAAAATTTCCAATGCCTTGTGAATGTATTGGGGTTTGCTCGATTCGGGCTGTAAATAAATATATTTTGCGCGGTTTTCATCGACCATATTTTCGCAAAACGCTTTGCCCACCACGTATTTGAGTTCGGTGATATGCGTCAGGCCATCGGCAATTTTTTGCCGTTTGGGCGATACGGTCCAGTGCTCAATGAGATCGCACAAAACAGGATCTGGGCCAATCGTTCCATTTGTCTCGATGTGCAACCGAAAACCCGCGCTGACGAGTTTCTGACACAGTGGCGTGATATTTTGTCCCAGCGGTTCGCCTCCGGTCAAACACACCCACTTTGCCGGGTGACGCACGACCTCATCGACGATTTGCGCAATGGTCATTTCCTCAAAAGAATCAAATTCCGTATCACAAAAAAAGCAGCGCAAATTACAACGCGCAAGCCTGACAAATGTTGTGGGTTGCCCCACGCGCAGGCCTTCGCCTTCTATGGAATAGAAAATTTCATTGACCTGCAAAATCTCACCATCGCCGCGCCAAACGGGCATTTGATCTTTGGATGCCGGGGGGTTGTTCACATTCAAGCCTTTATGAATAGCTCTGATTGTTTTCGCGTACTCTTAAAGAAATATATCTCACATGTGTTGTATTTGCAAGCATTGCAGCAAATAAAAGAAAATACTTGACATATCATTTCAGAACACCTAATTTCTCAGCAACTTAACTGAATTCAATTAAGTTTTCTTCCCCATCGTTCCCCCAATCCCCACAAATAGAATTTCAACCGAATTTTAAGGGACGATGAGATGCCTGAACAAACCCCCCCTTTCGTTTTTGAGACGCCTACGGGCATTCTGAGTGGGCGCGATCGCGGTGAAGTCCTGCTCAATCAGCTTATGGCATTTATGCAAACAGCCGATGACGATGCTGTTACGCCTCTCGACTTTGCCAATGTCTCGTTTATCGATATCTCTTGTGCAGACGAGTTGCTCTGCAAACTCCTCATGCGTATTGGCAGCGGGGAGCTTGGCAATCGCTTTACCTTTATCCAAAATGCCAATGATTCCGTGCGCGAGACCTTCGAGGCCGTGCTCAAATTGCGCGATCTGGCCGCGCTTTTCAAAGACGACGAAGGCGATATTCATGTGCTCGGTGTACTCAAAACGCCCATTCGAGAAGCTCTTGACGTTGTTCTGTCTCAAAAAAAAGGTACGTCTTCTGAGTTTGCCCACGCGTTGAGAAAAAATATCAATATCGCCTGCAACCGGCTCAATGCCCTTCAAAAAATGGGTCTCGTGTGCCGCGTGCGCGATGGCAGTGTGCCCGGCGGCGGTCGGCAATTCTTTTATGAATCAATCGTGTAGTAAAGAGCCACCTTACTGGAGCCTCTTATGCTTGATTACGGTTTGCTCAAACGTCAGATTGACCAGATGGCGGTTGATGCCAGTACTTTGCAAGACGACTTTTTTGCCCGTATTGATCTGGCGTGTTCCGAAATGGATCGCTGGGAAGATGCATGGGAAACTCTGGGTATTAAAATTGCGCGCAGCCGTACCTCCTGGCTGGTTGCCCAACTCGGTGGGCCGATTACCGAGGCGTGTCCAAATCCCGATCGTCCAAAAGAACTCACCGTTATTGCCGCCGACGGGTCTCAGATATTTCCCGATCGGCACGAAGTTGCCAATTGTTTTCTGATCAATATTGGCTATGTCGTCATTCATTACGGCACGGGAGAACGCCCTGTATTAAACAGCGAACCAACGCTTTTCTACGATGAAGACGATCTCTATCAAGAATGGGCGGGTAAGCGCAGTCCAATCACCCGCGAAGTCGTTGGTGTGCGGCGCAATGCTATGGAACTCGAAAAGGTCGTCGCGCTTTCTGCTCAGGCACACGCAGAGGGCCGAACCTGTGTTGGGCTGACCGATGGAACCCTGATTTTGTGGATGCTCGAAGGCAAACCCTACGATTTCCGCCGCGAAACCCTTCAGACCACACTCGCCGGTTTCGAGCGTCTGCGCGAACTCCGCGTTCCCATTGCCGGGTATATTTCAGATCCCGGCAGCGCCGATGTGCTCAATGCCCTGCGCGTGGGTCTCTGTCCCGAACAGCCTCCCAACTGCGACAAGTGCCCGTGGAAAGCAGCCGAGGCGCAGCATCTTCTCGATCTTGATGGGGATTCCGAAACACCTGCGCCCATTCCCTGTGAGCCCATCGCCGGCGTTACTGACGATATGCTGTATGCCCGCAAACTCAAACGCGGCGAGCGCAGTGGTGTTTATCGCAGCGCGTCTAAAATTCTCGAGGACTACGGTCCCCACCGCATCTGCTTTTTTTACGTGCATACGGGTTGGGAAATTGGGCGCGTCGAAATCCCCGAATGGGTTGCCGAAGACCGCGAGTTGCTCGATCTCGTACACGCCGCGATTGTCGATCAAGTCGATAAGGGGCGCGGATATCCCGTCGTCTTATCCGAATCCCACGAACGCGCTATTGTGCGCGGAGCCGACCGCGATATATTTTTTAAGTTCTTGAAAGATGCTTTTGTAAAAAACGATATCAAAACCGAACAGTCGCTCAAACAACTCAAAAAAATGGCTGCGGCAGTATAGCGAGGGTATCATTATGGCGACTCAATTTATCCTCACGGATTATATTAACGATCTCATGGCACAGGCCGAATATGACAAACTGGAAGACGGTACATTTGGTGGACGTATTCCCGTATGCAAAGGTGTAGTAGCATTTGCCAATTCGCTTCGCGATTGTGAATCGGAACTTCATTCTACACTCGAGGATTGGATTTTCGTAGGTATTAAACTTGGACATAGACTTCCTGTAATTAATGATATTGACTTAAACAAGGTGCCCATGCATGAATCGTTGGACACCGTGTAAACGTCGCGATTTTATTCGTCGTCTTCGCAAACTCGGATTTGATGGGCCCTATTCGGGTACACGTCATCAATTTATGATCTATCAAAATCATCGATTGTCCATTCCGTCCAATTCTGAATACTCTGTTCCCCAATTGCGGTTCATAATCCGAGAAATTGAAGCGATTCTCGAACGCGAAATTACAATGTCAGACTGGTACGCTCTTTCACGATAGAGGTCCTACATGTCACTCGCGGAACTTGATATAAGTATCGAATATATTGGCGAAATTGTCGAAAGCTCTACTTCGCAATTTACTTCTGAGAGTCGAGAACTCAATGGCGCACCGCCATTCGGATCCTTTGTTAAGACTATTGGTGCATTGCCTGTATATGGCCTGGTTTTCAATGTGTGTACGCACTCTATTGAACCCAATCGACGCGCCACGGCTTATGGGCTTACCGAACAAGAATTGCGCGAAGAACAACCGCAAATTTTTGAGCTTCTCAAGACTGAATTTGAAGCTGTTATTATTGGCTATGGCGACGACCGGGGTCCGCAACAGGTCTTACCCCCACAGCCGCCCGGGATTCACTGCTTTGTTTATCCCTGTACCGAATCGGAAATTAAAGCTCTGACCAATAGTGGGGATTTTCTCCGCAGCATTTTATGTGGCAACCGCCTGCCTGCCGACGACCTGATCATCGCCTCGGTGAGAAATGCCTGGGCAGCCCGCGCTTTAGATATGCCTTATCTGGTAAGTATTGGCAAAGACCTTTGTCGCCTTATCCGCGACGACTACGACCGTCTAAGTTCTATTATGCGGCGGATTTCGCAATAAGTGTGAATGACATAAGAAAGGCTGAGAGCTATCTTTTATGAATGATCTCTGGAATAACCTAAACGGTTCGCCCAATATTCAGGATGGCGGCGAAATCGGCGTTGTCACGCAGGGGTCTTTGACCGAGGGCGTTGAGATGAAGCTCAACCCCGACCGCAGCGTAGAAGACGTCAAGGCCGGCAAATTTGTGGTTATAGAGGGCTATAAGAATCAGTTCTTTTCTATGATCACCGACCTGAGTCTGGATGCGACCAATCCCGAAATTTTGCTTTATCCACCGCGCGAGGGCGACCAGTTGTTGCACAGCGTTCTCAATGGCTCCAGCACCTACGTCACCGTTGCACTGCGCCCCATGCTTATGCTGGAACAGGGCGAAGAAGTCGTCGATGAACCGCGTCCTGTGAAAACAATTCCCAGTCATTTTTCCAAAGTTGTTGAAGCCGAAGAAGAGGATGTATCGCGCGTTTTTGGCAGCGAGGAAAAAGACGACCGGTTTTTCAACATGGGCACACCACTGGATATGGATACGCCGGTATGCATTAATCTCAACCGCTTTGTCGAGCGCAGCAATGGCATTTTTGGCAAAACAGGTACGGGTAAGTCCTTTCTCACACGCCTGGTATTGTGCGGTTTAATCAAAAACAAGAAAGCCGTCAATCTCATTTTTGATATGCACAACGAATACGGTTTTCGCGCTATGAAAGAAGGGGGGCAGGGAAACAGCTTTGTCAAAGGGCTCAAACAACTTTTTGGCAATCAGGTCGCCCTTTTTTCTCTCGACCCCGAATCATCTCGTCAGCGCGGTATTCAACCCGACCACGAAGTGTACATCACCTACGATCAGGTCGCGGTTGAAGATGTCATCGCGTTGCAAGACGAACTGCAACTCAATCCCACGGCTTCTGAATCTGCCTATCTCGTTTACGCGATGTACAAAGACCGCTGGTTGCGCCAATTATTTTCTATTGATGGTCCCGATGTCGAGCAATTTGCCGAGGATATCGGCGCCAATAAAAGCTCGCTTTCCGCACTGCATCGCAAACTCAAACGGCTTGAAAACTTTCCCTTTATGGTCAATTGCCTCAACGGTGCCGATGCCGTCGATACGATGATGGATTACATCGACCGCGGTATTCACATTGTGCTCGAGTTTGGTCGGCAGACCGGCATGCTCGCGTATTTGCTCGTGGCGAATATTCTCTCTCGTCGCATTCACGAAAAATACGTTACAAAAAGCGAAAAATTTTACGCCTCGCAAAATCCCGAAGATCAGCCGCGACATCTGGTTATCACCATTGAAGAAGCTCACAAGTTTCTCAATCCCGCGACTGCAAGGCAGACCATTTTTGGTACGATTGCCAGGGAAATGCGTAAATATTACGTTTCGCTCCTCGTGGTTGACCAGCGCCCCTCGGGTATTGACGAAGAAGTGCTTTCACAACTCGGCACAAAAATCACGGCCTTGCTCAATGACGAAAAAGACATTCAGGGAGTGCTCACAGGCGTGTCCAATGCCGCTGGCTTACGCAGTGTTCTGGCCAGTCTCGATTCCAAGCAGCAAGCTCTTGTATTCGGGCATGCGGTCCCTATGCCCGTGGTTATCAAAACGCGCGATTACGATGAAATTTTTTACAAAGCGATGGGCGATTTATCCGATAGTGAAAAAGTGGAAAAGGCCAAAGCCGCATCGGCTGCTATTTTTGGCGATTAAAAATGAAACTGATTGTCCAAATTCCTTGCTTCAACGAAGAAGAAACCCTGCCCGCTACGGTTAACGATATTCCGCGCGAAGTCCCCGGTATTGACGAAGTCGAGATTCTGGTCATAGACGATGGTTCTACGGATCGCACGTCTGAGGTTGCGCGCGACCTCGGCGTGGATCATATTGTCAGATTCCCCAAAAATCGCGGCCTGGGGCATGCTTTCAAAGTGGGTTTTGACACCTGCCTCAAACGCGGTGCCGATATTATTGTCAATACCGATGGGGATAACCAGTACTACGGTCCCGATATTGTCGCGCTCGTTCAGCCCATTCTCGAAAAGCGCGCTCATATTGTGATTGGAGATCGGCAGACAGGTGGCATCGGTCACTTTTCTTTTTTAAAACGATGGCTACAGCGTTTGGGCAGTCGCGTCATCAGTCGCCTCGCCCGTATTGAAGTGCCTGATGTCGCCAGCGGTTTTCGCGCCTATTCACGAGATGCTGCTCTGCATTTGTCGATGTTCACGGACTTCGATCATACCGCCGAGCACGTTGTGCAAGCGGGCCAGGACCGTCTCGCTGTTGAAACTGTGCCCATTCGCACGAATCCCAAAACGCGCGAATCGCGCCTTTTCAAAAATCCGGGTGTATTTGTTTTTAAGTCGGGCATGATCAGTCTGCGGACTTACGCACGCTACAAAGCACTCCGCATCTTTTCTATTTTTGGTGCTGTTGTTTTCGCTTTTGGCACGTTGATTGGTCTCCGATTTCTCTATTTTTTCTTTTTTACTGACGAAGGCGCGCTTCACATTCAATCGCTTATCCTCGCCGCTATCCTCCTGCTGGCTGGATTTCAGATGTTTCTCACCGGTATTGTCGCCGATCTCATCGCCACCAACCGCGCCCTTCTCGAAGATGTTTCCTCGCGTGTTCGATTTATGGAACTCGGATCGGGATTTTCAGGATTGAAGGATGAACAGGATGAAAGCGATCAGGGGGTTCAGGATTGAAGGATGAACAGGATGAGTTGATCGCTATAAAAATTCGGGGATTACATGAAATCTTTTGAAAAATCCAGGCGTTTGATCGCCGAAGTCTCGCGCTATTTACCGGGCGGTGTGAACAGCAATTTTCGGCTGGGAATGGTTCCCTCACCTCTGGTTTTTGAACGCGGCGAAGGGCCGTATCTCTACGATGTAGATGGCAATTGTTTGATTGATTATTATCTGGGCATGGGGCCGATGATCCTCGGGCACAATCCTGAATCCGTATTATCTGCTGTTCGAGAACAACTCAAGTCTGGCATTCTCTTTGCCGGGCAGACAGAGATTGAGCAAGAGGCAGCCAAGATGGTTTGCGATATGGTGCCCTGCGCGGAGCGGGTGCGGTTTAATTGCGCGGGTAGCGAAGTGGTGCAAGCGGCTTTGCGCCTGGCACGTGCGGCTACGGGACGGTTTTGTGTTATCAAATTTGAGGGACATTATCACGGCTGGTTTGACAATGTGCTGTGGTCTGTCGCACCCTTGCCCGATCAGTATGGTCCGATTGACGCGCCCATCCCCATTCCCGCCAGTGCAGGGCAAGACCTGTTGGCGGGACGGCATACTGAGGTGCTTCCCTGGAATAATCTGGAGCTTCTGAGTTCGCGTCTGGAACGCGGGGATGTCGCGGCTGTTATTATGGAGCCTGTGATGTGCAATACCAGCGCGATTTTTCCCAATGAGGGCTATTTGGAAGGGGTTCGAGAGGTGTGTACCGAGATGGGAACAGTGCTCATTTTTGACGAGGTGATTACGGGGTTTCGCGTGGCGCCTGGCGGCGCGCAACAATACTTTGGGGTGACGCCCGATCTGGCGACGTTTGGCAAAGCGATAGCCAATGGATTTCCGGTTTCGTGTTTGGCAGGGCGAGGCGATTTGATGGATATGCTCGTCGCGGGTGTGATGCACGGCGGCACTTATAATGCACAACCCGCTTCTATGGCTGCGGTGATCGCTACGCTGACCGAGTTGGGTAAAAAAGAGACGTTTGACGTGCTCAATGCGCGGGGCAATCGGCTTATGGAAGGTATTGCGCGCGCGCTAAAAGAGGCCGATATTCAAGCGCGGATTGCGGGTTTTCCGCAGATTTTTCACGTGGGCTTTGGCGTTGATACCCCGGTTGTCGATTATCGCAGTTCGCTTCAAGCAGATCGCGATCAGTACGTCAAGTTTACAGAGGCACTCCACTACAAAGGCGTGCGTGCGCTGGAGCGAGGGGCGTGGTTTTTATCGACAGTGCATACAGATGAGGTGATCGATGCGACGATTGAAGCGGTTGCCTGTGTGGCAAAGGAGATATGACGATGAAGCGGTCCCAGGGGTTTTCTCGATCTGGAGCAGGAGTTTGCCGACCCGGATAAATATCCCGGTTGGGGCGTTGCGTGATCTTTCTCTGGGGAATAGTTACGCCTATCTTTCTCTTACTTTTAATAAGGTTCTTTTTTATGATCAAGTCACTTGACCGCATGGGTACCTGGCAAACTTATTCTATGGTAAATGGCCTGGCTGGGATGCGCATTGAACACATTGCGGAGGATAGCATAGGCTATCTCTGGTTCGCCACCTGGGACAACGGTGTTAGTCGCTTCGATGGGGACGAGTTTCAGAATTTTACGCGACAGGATGGTCTGATTAGCGACCGCGTTTATTTTGTTTTAGAGGACAGTCAGAAGCGATTGTGGTTTGGTACACTCAATGGGGTCTGCTGGTATGACGAAGCAGATTTCTACCAGTGGGAGGACGATGGGATCGCAGGGCGTGCTGTGCAGTTGATCTACGAAGACACCGG
>JAPOXY010000229.1 GCA_026706845.1 Gemmatimonadota bacterium | reverse complement strand
ATTCGGCTGTGGTGAGCTGCCCTGTATCCACGAGCGCGTAGCCGGTTGCAATGGCCTCTAAGCCGTGTGCTTTCAAAATTGGCGCAGCCTTGACGTGTTGCCCGATCAGCAATTCGGGATTGCGACCACTGATAAGCGACAAAAACATAATCGCATCGGCAGCCGCGGAGATCTGGTTGGTATCGCCGGGAAATATAATCACCGGAATATCTACAGCGCTTACGACCTCGCGCACCATGCGATCAAAATTGGTGGATAACAAAAAACTGCCGCCGATCAAAATGGCATCTGCTCCCTGCGCTTCGCAAAGAGAGGCCGTGCGTCCCAGATCTTTTTTGTCGAGCCTATCGGGATCCAGATAGGGCAAAAACCCCGCCCCGCGGCAATTGCGAATAGCCATTAACTGATCGTATATCGACATTGAGGCACTCACCCTCCCACCTGTGCCCGAATGATGTCGGGCACTCGCGCCAGAGCCTCTCCGATCTTTTCGGGAAACTTGCCACCGGCCTGCGCCAGATGGGGGCGACCTCCGCCTCCGCCACCCACAATCTGTGCGATGGCTTTGACAACATTGCCAGCCTGCACGCCCTGACCGATCAGATCGTCCGTCACCACAGCCAGAAGCGATGCCTTGCCATTTAAATTCGCACCAATCACGCCAACGCCCTCTGTACCCAAGGCATCGCGCAAACCGTCGCCCATTGTGCGAAACCCTTCCATATCGGGCGGCGAAACCTCGGCGGCCACAACGCGCACCCCATTTACATTCAGAGCACTGCTCACCAGCATATCCATCTCTGAACCGGCCTGCTCTCGCCGCAAGCTCTGCAACTCGCGCTCGAGTTCGCGATTGTGCGCGATCAGGTTCGCGACCTTATCCGACAACTCCGATGTTGGTGCACTCAGTTGCGACGAGAGATCGACCAAAATTTTCTTTTGCTCGCGCACGAGGGATTCTGCACCCGGTCCGGTAACCGCCTCAATGCGCCGCACGCCAGCTGCGGTACCCGTCTCTTGCGTGAGTTGAAACAGCCCGATCTGCCCGGTGCTTTGCACATGCGTGCCACCGCACAACTCCAGGCTAAAATCCCCTACCTGCACCATGCGCACCACATCGCCATATTTTTCGTTAAACAACATCATCGCACCCATTTCCACGGCGCGATCTAACGTATCAAAAGAAATATCGACAGCCCAATCCCGCCTGACCGCGTCATTGACAATGCCCACAATATCGTCTAATTGTGTGGGTGTTACACCTTCAAAATGCGTAAAATCAAAGCGCAACCTATCTGGGGCAACCAGCGAACCGGCCTGGTGTACATGATCGCCCAAAACCTGCCGCAAAGCGCGATGCATCAGATGCGTGGCCGTGTGATTGCGCGCTGTATTCAAACGGGCTTCAGCATCGACGCGCGCATTCACATCCATCCCCACCAACCCTTCGGTCTGCCCATTGCACAGGCGACCGCGATGCACAATTGCTTCTCCCACCTTAAATGTAGTCGCTACTTCAAAGCACACACCTTCTCCTGCAATTTCACCCTTATCCCCAACCTGCCCGCCAGACTCGGCATAAAACGGCGTTATATCCAGATAGAGATCCAGCATCTCGTCCTGTGCGGGTTGACAGGCGACAATGTGCGAATCGGATGCGAGTGTTTCGTATCCCACAAATTCCGAATGCTTTTTGGTAAGTGTAACCGTTGGTTCATTTACGTGAAAATGAAAAGAAGCCGCCAAACGAGACCTCTCCTGCTGCTCCGCCATCCGCGCTTCAAAGCCCTCCTCATCCACCTCGATACCTTTTTCAGCTGCCATCAACCGCGTCAAGTCAATGGGAAAGCCATAGGTATCGTATAACTGGAAAGCATCTGCCCCGGAAATACGTCCTTTCGCCTGCATCGCGTCGAAAATTTCCAGCCCGCGATCCAGTGTTTTGCCAAATCCCTCTTCCTCAGACCGAATCACCCGTGTAATATAATCGCGTTTTTCTGCCACCTCGGGAAAAACAACACCCATTTCACTGACAACTGTCTCTACCAGTCGAAAAATAAACGGCTCATGCATCCCCAGCGAGCGTCCAAACCGCGCAGCACGGCGCAAAATCCGCCGCAAAACATAGCCTCGCCCTTCATTGGACGGCAGCACCCCATCTGCGATTGCAAATGAGAGTGTACGCACATGATCGGCAATCACGCGTATGGGTACCTGATGGTCTTTGTTATAGGGCTTTCGGGTAATCTCACTGATCGCCCCAATAATTGGCAAAAACACATCCGTATCGTACGTGGTTTGTACACCCTGTAAAATCGAACAAATCCGCTCAAATCCCATCCCCGTATCCACATGCTGATCTGGCAAAGGCTGCAATATGCCATCGGCACCGCGATTGTACTGAATAAAAACCAGATTCCAGATCTCGACATAATCCTCAGCATCTACATCCGGTACGGCATCCTGTTTTGCCGGATCATCGCCGAGATAAAAGTGTATCTCAGAACACGGGCCACAAGGACCAGTATTTCCCATCTCCCAGAAATTATCTTTCTTACCCAGACGCAACACGCGATTGGCGGGCAAATCCGTCACGCGGGACCAGAGTTTTTCAGCCTCCACATCAGCCTCCAGACCATCCTCCTCGTCGCCACCAAACACCGTTACCCACATGCGATCTTTTGGCAACTGCCACACATCTGTGAGCAACTCCCACGCCCATGCTATGGCTTCTTTTTTGAAGTAGTCGCCAAAAGACCAGTTGCCCAACATCTCAAAAAACGTGTGATGGTTAGGGCTGAATCCCACTTCTTCCAGGTCGTTGTGTTTGCCCGAAACCCGCAAACACTTCTGCGTATCAACTGCCCGTGAATAAGGCCGATGCCCGGTGCCCAAAAACACATCCTTAAACTGATTCATACCCGCATTGGTAAACAACAGCGTGGGATCGTCTTGCGGCAATAGGGGCGCACTTTGAACCCGCGTATGACCTTTGGACTCAAAAAACGCCTGAAACTCTTCGCGAATTTGTACAGCAGTCTTCATCTTCTATTCAACCCTCTTCATTTTCTATTTTAGACCACACCTTTTGAGCGACATCTCGCGCAACCGAAACCTCAAATCCCCTGCGCCCCAAAAAACCGTACATCCGTCCGAGAGCTTTCTCACGAGACAATCCCCGGTAGCGATTTGCCCTGCTCATCAGCAAATCG
>JAPOXY010000228.1 GCA_026706845.1 Gemmatimonadota bacterium | reverse complement strand
CCCAGGGGATATCGGTGTAGCTGTGCGGGCTCCCGATATCATCCAGTTTTTCTTGTATGGCATCGAAATCTTCTTCTGGTAAAGCGCGACCGGTTTTTCCGCCTACAGTCTGCCCATCGTTTGTGGCATTGCGCAGGGGACTTGGACCAATGTTCATAACACCGTAAGGACCACCGTTTTGGCTGGTGCCGTTGTCGGCGGTGAGGATCAGGAGTGTGTTGTCCAACTGGTCAATGGCGCGCAGATGTTCGATCAGTCGTCCGATTTGTGCATCCGTATGCTCAAGGAAACCTGCCCATGTTTCCTGCAGCCGGCACACGAAATTCTTTTCATTCTGGCTCAGTGTTTCCCACGGTTGTACTCCGGGATTCCTGGGTGGCAGGCGAGTACCGTCGGGAATAATCCCAAGTTCGGTTTGCTTTTGAAAATAGCGCTCACGGATAACGTCCCACCCTTCGTCAAAACGACCGCGGTATTTTTCGATGTATTCCTTCGGCGCTTGATGTGGGTTATGCATAGCCCCTGGCGCAAAATACATGAAGAACGGTGTTTCGGGACGCATGGCCTTGAGGTCATTGACAAACTCGATGGCGTGATCTACCAGATCCTCTGTGAGGTGATAACCTTCTTCAGGCGTTTTTGGGGGCGATACAGGGTGGTTGTCATAGGTCAGTTCTGGATAAAACTGATCGGTTGCACCGGGTAAGAATCCGTAGAAGCGATCGAACCCGCGCTGTAATGGCCATTCTTCGCGAGATCCACCTGCTGAGTTTTGTGTACTGGGGTTGAGATGCCATTTGCCCAGAGCAAAGGTGGCGAACCCTTCTTCACTCAGCATTTCTGCCAGGGTAGCTGCGTGCCGACTAACGCGACTCCGTCGGTTGGGAAATCCAGCATCACCACCATCGACAATGGTCGACATACCAACAGCATGGTGGTTACGACCTGTCAACAGCGACGCTCGGGTCGGAGAACACAGGGGCGTAACATGGAAGTTATTGTACCGCAGTCCATTTTCTGAGAGCGCGTCCATGTTTGGCGTTTCAATGGTCGAACCATAACAACCGAGGTTGCCAAATCCGGTGTCATCCAGAAGAATCACAAGGACGTTTGGGGCACCGTCTGACGATGGGGGGGAAAGCCAATCTGGTTCCGAATCCTTGTAGGAGATGCCTATCTTGCCACGAAAATTTGATTCCATCATTCTTCCACATCCATTTCTTCTGCCCACGATTGAAGGTCAGAACGCATTTCATCAGTCAATCCTCGGCTGCGTTAATGGAATTTATTTTTAAAAAAGTGCCCCTGGCAGGAATCGAACCTGCGACCAACGGATTAGGAATCCGCTACTCTATCCTCTGAGCTACAGGGGCACATTATTGATACTGTTAATAATGAATCAGCGTGTGAATGGGCCAATCCCCAAGTTTTTCTCGTCCGTTTAAATAGTCCAATTCAATAACAAAAGAGATACCGACGATTTCCCCTTTGAGTTCGGATACGAGCTGGCACGCTGCAGCCATTGTGCCACCGGTTGCCAGCAAATCATCCACGAGTGCGACCTTTTGTCCTTTGGCGATTGCGTCTGTGTGGATCTCAATCCTATCTGTTCCGTATTCCAATTCGTATTCCGCGGAAATCGCTTCTGATGGCAGCTTGCCGGGTTTGCGGATCGGTACAAAGCCCACGCCGAGTTCTCGCGCGAGTGCAGTCCCAAAAATAAATCCACGCGACTCGATCCCCACAACGAGATCAACAGCCCCATTGCGATAGGGGTGTGCAAGTTGTTCTATCGTCGCGCGAAGAGCGTCCGCATCGGCAATCAGAGTCGTAATATCTTTGAACAAGATACCCGCTTTGGGAAAGTCCGGCACCTCGCGAATAAATTCTTTTAAGTCCACTATTTTCTCCCTTAAAATTTACTAAAAAAACCTTATATCAAACGCAATATCTCTGTGGTTCGCAGGTATCTCATTGATCTGAAAATCCAGGACGAGAGATGCTGGAGGTCCGCGTCTTATCGCTTTTAAAAATGCATCAACGTGAGCTTCATCCCCTTCTGCTTCAGCCTCAACATTACCATTGGGTAAATTTTTTACCCATCCGACGAGTCCAAAACGCCCGCCTTCTCGCTGTGTGAAATAGCGGTACCCAACGCCCTGAACCCGTCCTCTGATTGTCACGCGAATGCGCTTAATATTGCCCATTTTCCCTATCCAGGGCATCTGCCAATACCTCGACGGGATGACGGGCGGTGCGCCCTGTGGCGTGTGCAATCTGCTGCCTACACGACAAACCCGCTGCGGCAATTTCAGTTGTGTCATCTGCATCGCGAACCACCTGAAGCAGCCGTGACTCGCCCACTTTGAGCGACACGTCATAGTGCTCGGCTTCATATCCAAAGGACCCCGCCATACCACAACAACCCGATTGAATAGGCGTCACGCGAAAGCCCTCGGGCAATCCCAAGGCGGCTTCAGATGGCCCCATCCCCCACAGGGCCTTCTGATGGCAGTGGCCGTGGAGCAAGATATCTTTTTTCAAATCGGTAAATGGCACGGAAAATTCGCCCCGTTCGGAAAACGCCTGCACAAATGCTTCAAAAGTATAAATATTGGCGGCCACGGCACGCGCGCGCGGATCGTCAATTAAATCGCCGTATTCATCCGTGAACATTGAAACACACGACGGTTCAAATCCCACAATGGGATACCCCTGTTCGGTATATTGATAGAGATTTTCAATATTAAACAGGGCGTTTTCTTTTACGCGGTCGATATAGCCGCTCGAAAGCATCGGACGGCCACAACATCGCTTTACGGCCAAAATCACCTCATAACCGGCTGCTTCAAACAAAGCCGTGGCTGCCTTGCCAATTTCGGGATAATTGTAGGTCATATACGTATCGGCAAAAAACACGACGCGTTTATTTTTTGGAGACGCGTTGCGACTGGCGAACCAGTGTGTAAATGTCTGACGCGCAAATGGCGGCAGTGACCGCGCAGGCGCGATTCCAAGACGTTTCATCATCCACTTTGAAATACCCATACTGGACAAACGATTGGCAAGGGGCGCAACGAGGCATCCGAGTTTGCCCATCAATTCCACATTGCCAAATAAAATAGACCGCAATGGGCGCCCGTGCTTGGCGTAATAATGCGCCTTAAATTCATACTTAATTTTCGCCATATCCACATTGGATGGGCACTCGGCTTTGCATGCCTTACATTCCAGACAAAGCGCGAGCACATCGTTGATGCGATGATCCGTAAGCCCACCTTCCCACCGGCCCGAAATCGCCGCTCGAAGCGCGTTTGCCCGCCCCCGCGTCGAATGCTCTTCTTCCAGCGTTGCCATATAAGACGGACACATCGTGCCCACCAGCTTTTTGCGACACTCCCCCACCCCATTGCACATTTCAACAGCGCGGTGAAATCCCCCATCGGCAGAAAAATCGAAGTGGGTATTTATCTCGCTCGCGCGATAGTCTGCCCCATAACGCAAATTTTCGGTCATCATCGGCGCATCGACAATTTTGCCGGGATTCATCAGGCCTTTGGGATCAAAAGCGCGTTTGACCTCCCGAAAAGCCTCGTAAAGTGTTGTGCCAAAGAATGTTTCGTTCCAACAACTCCGAACAAGGCCATCGCCGTGTTCTCCACTTACGGCACCGCCGTATTTCATCACCAGGTCGCGTACAGATTCAGCGATAAATCGCATTTTGGCGATCTCATCGGCCTCTTTGAGATTGACCATCGGCCTAACGTGCAGCAAGCCCACGCTGGCGTGTGCATAATAACCCGCGCGCGTATTGAGCGATTTCACCAGAGCGCCAAACTCAGAAATATAATCGGGCAGCCTTTCCGGCGGAACAGCGGCGTCTTCGACAAAAGCAATGGGTTTGGAATCGCCTTTTACGCCCATGAGCAGACCCAGCCCTGCCTTGCGCACATTCCAAACATTGGCCTGTTCGGCATCGGAAACAGCACGAGAAAAAGTATATTCAAGACTCAGATTGCCCAACAGCGCTTCGAGTTCGTCCAGCTTAGGAACCAACTCACCTTCTGAATCACCGTAGTATTCAACAGCCAGAACAGCCTCTGGATCCCCCTGCACCCAGGAACGCATCCTGGACAGTTCCATAGACCCTCTGGTCTGATCGAGAATCATCTTATCGATCAGCTCTACTGCGGCAGGAGCCGTTTCTAAGATCGGCGCGACAGCCTTCATAGACGCAATCAGGTCGTTAAATTGGACAATGCCCAACACCTTTGCCTGAGGCAGTGGAATTACCTTGAGCTTTGCCCCGACAACGGTCGCCAGAGTACCCTCAGACCCAATGACCATGCGCGCGAGATTGAACGGTTGCTTTTTGATAAATTCATCGAGATTATATCCGCCGACCCGCCGCAAAATTTTGGGATATCGCCGCTCAATTTCTTCCGCATTCTCCCGAGCTATGCGGATTACCTCCCGATACGCCTGACCTTCGAGATCTTGTCGCTCGCATTTTTGTTGCACAGCAGGCTCGTCTAACTCCCCCACCGTTATTTCTGTGCCATCGGACAAGATCAAATCGAGTTCTAATACGTGATCTATAGTCTTGCCGTAAATAACCGAATGCGCGCCCGCCGAATTATTGGCCACCATGCCCCCGATTGTCGCGCGGCTGCTGGTCGCCACATCGGGCGCAAACTGCAATCCGTGTGGTTTGAGAAAGGCATTGAGTTCATCGAGTATCACGCCAGGCTCGACCCTGACCCAACCTTCTTCGGCATTGAAGTCGAGAATGCGATTCATGTATTTCGACATATCCATCACAATACCGCTACCCACCACACCGCCAGCAAGCCCGGTGCCACCACCCCGGGGAATGAGCGGCGCATCGTGCTCATTGGCGAGGTTGATGACGTGCAAAACATCCTGTTTGTGTTTGGGCAAAACAACACCAACAGGTTCAATTTGATACATGCTCGCATCTGTGCTATAAAGAATGCGCGACATCTTATCAAAACGCACTTCGCCCTCAATTTTTTGCATCAAATTTCCCGCGAGGTTCATCGTCAATCATCCTCTCTTGATAACTTGACAAGCAATCTATAAATCGTACCTTGAATAACAAATTAAATATACATCCCGCCTGACTACGGGTCAAGGCGCGTAGTCCCCACTGTCCAACTAAGGAGCTTTACATGTCAGAAACACTCGCAATAGATGGTGGTGTTCCCGTGCGCGATACCAAGGCGTCGCAGTGGCCGACATGGCCGGATAACACAGAACGAGAATGGGAAGAAGAAATCGTTCCCATCCTCAAAGAAGTCTATCTCGATCAAACCGAAGGTCTCCCCGCACCTGTGGGGCACCGCTTTGGTCAGGCATTTGCCGCCTATTGCGATGCGGCTTATGGCGTGATGATGCCCAGCGGCACCACGTCTATTGCGGCTGGATTATCCGCCGCGCTCGACCTCGATGGCCTCGTCGATGGCGGCGAAGTCATCATTCCCAATTACACTTTTATAGCCACAGCAAGTGCGCCCCTCTCTGTACGGTGCTCTCTGGCTCTGGTCGATATTGATCCGGTGAGTTTTACAATGTCGCCAGAAGCCGCCGAAGCCGCCATCACAGACCAGACCGTCGCGCTCCTTCCCGTTCACCTGGGGGGACACCCGGCAGACATGGATGCACTCAATGACATCGCCCGTAAGCACAACCTCAAAGTCATCGAAGACTGCGCGCAAGCACACGGCGCCGAGCACAAAGGCCGCAAAGTGGGTTCTCTGGGCCATGTGGGCGCATTCAGCTTTCAGTCGAGCAAAAACTTGACTTCAGGTGAAGGCGGATGTCTTCTCACCAATGATCGAGACCTCAGAGACCGGGCATGGGCATTCCGCGATGTGGGCCGCCGTCCTGGAGGTGAGCGATGGGAATATCCCCGCCTGGGCTGGAATTATCGCACCTCTGAGTACCTGGCAGGCATCCTGTTAAAACGACTGCCCAAACTCGAACCTCAAATCGATTTGCGCAATAAAAATGCAGCTTATCTCAGCAAGGGCCTGGACGAAATTGGCGGACTGGAACCACCGCGATGGCATCCCTGGGTCACGCAGCACGGCTATCACCTGTATATGATGCGCTACAACAGCGAGGCACTTGGAGGGAAAACACGCGATGAATTTATCGCGGCTTTACAGGCCGAAGGCATTCCCTGCACGCCGGGCTATCAGCGGCCCTTAACCGATGAAGGCGGTCTCAAAACCGCGATGGACCGACACCCACACCTGATTCGCCGTTTGCCGTGTCCCCATGTGGAAGCGATATGCGCCTCCAGTGTCTGGTTCCTGCAAAATATGCTGCTGGGGGAACGGGAAGACATGGACGATATTTTAACAGCTGTCGCCAAAATCAAACGCGCGTTTACTGCCTGAGGGGCTTATGACATGGCAATCGCCAAACGCCTCCTATTCATCCCCATCATTCTCCTCGCCATTGCTGCGGGTTATTGGTGGGGTGTTTATTCTACAGAAAATCCTCCAACCCCCTCCCCTACACAAAATCGCCTCAGCCGAGAACTCAGTCCATATTTGCGCCTTCATGCACACAATCCCGTTGACTGGTATCCCTGGGATGAAGAAGCACTCGCAAAAGCACGCCGCGAGGACAAACCGATCTTTTTATCCGTGGGATATTCGAGTTGTTATTGGTGCCATGTCATGGAACGGCTGGTCTTTTCAGATCCGGATATTGCCCACTTGATGAATCAGTTTTTTGTCAATATCAAGGTTGACCGCGAAGAACGGCCCGATATCGACGAAATTTACATGACGGCTACCCAACTCATGACCGGGCACGGCGGATGGCCCAACTCTGTTTTTCTCACGCCAGATCTCAAACCCTTTTTTGCCGGTACGTACTTTCCCCCCGAAGATTCGCATGGGCGTCCGGGCTTTCCGCGCGTGATTCAAGCACTGCATGTTGCCTGGCAGGAAAAGAGACAGGAACTCGAAAAACAGGCCGATCAGATATCGCAATCCATCGCGCGCATTCACACGACACGCGCCGTTTCAGAGAAAGTGGAAGGAGACCTGATTGGCAAGGCGATTGACCATATAGAAAAACGATTTGATCCCATCAACGGTGGCCTGGGCACAGCCCCGAAATTTCCCCCCGATCACGCACTCAACCTGTTGCTGACGGCATATCGGCAAAATCCTCAGGCAAAATACCTCGCTATGGTCGAGCAAACACTGCATCACATGGCGCTGGGCGGCATCCGCGACCACCTCGGCGGTGGTTTTCATCGCTATGCGACAGATGCACAATGGCGCGTGCCACACTTTGAAAAAATGCTCTACAACCAGGCCCTCCTTACCCACAACTTTCTCGGCGCTTATCAGATCACCAATAAAACGGCCTATCGCATTGCAGCAGAGGAGATTCTGGACTTTGTTTCGCGCGAAATGACAGATTCCAAAGGCGGATTTTACTCTGCTCTTGACGCAGAAACCGAAGCAGAGGAAGGCGCATATTATACCTGGACAGAACAAGAGATTCGCCAGACCCTGAAGAAAGATGCCGATTTCTTCCTCTCGTGTTATGCGCTCGCGCCCATGCCCGAAGGTTCGGCTGGCGTCATATATAAAACCGATACAGACAGTGCGCTATCAATCCGCCATCAAATTGACACCACAACCCTGCACGCGCGTCTGTCTCCACTTAAAGAAAACCTGCTGAACGCTCGCAGCCAACGCACCCGACCCCTTCTCGACGACAAAATTATCACAGCGTGGAATGGCCTCATGATCGGGGCGTATGCCCGCGCCTATGAAGTCCTCGGTCATCCCGAATACTTGAAGGTCGCACAAAAAGCCGCCGATTTTATCCGCGACAATCTCCGCAACGCAAACGGCGACCTGTATCGCATCTACCGCGAAGGACAGCGCAAAGGCGATGCCTATCAAGAAGATTACGCCTTTTTAATCAACGGCTTCCTCCACCTCTATCGCACAACGCATTCCGCCCGCTACTTCCGGGACGCTCTATCGCTTTCAGAACGGATGCACACCGCATTTTGGGATACCCTGAATGGCGGATATTTTCTCACCCAGAGTCAAAATGAGATGATTGTGCGTACCTTGAGTTTTTACGACAGCGCCCTGCCCTCTGGCAATGCCGTTGCCTTGCACGTTTTGTGGGAGCTTCGGACATTGACACAAAACCCCCTGTATGCCCAACGCGCGCTCGAACTCACCAACAGCTTTGCTCCCCTCGCAGAAAATACGCCAGGCGCGCTCCTGCACTTTATCCACGGCACAATGATGGCATCCTCTCCCATCGCGATGCTTTCACCCGATAGCCTCGTCACTGCGTCCGCAACATCCTTGCCCCCTGATAGCTCAAATACTCTCAAAGTGAGCGTGCGCCTGAATATCGCTTCGGGCTGGCATATTCAAGCATCCAACCCCACCGACGATTATTTGATTCCCACGCGCCTCTCACTGGATACGGATATTGCCGAAATCACCCAAATCGACTATCCCCCACCAGAGGACTTACAATTCCCCTTTGCCGAGCGTGCCATTGCCGTTTATACAGATAGCCTCACTATACCCCTCACTCTGTCATTCAAAAACCGATCCCAAAACCTCTCGCTGCTACTCACATATCAAGCATGCGACAGCACGCGATGCCTGTCACCACAGACACAGCGCATAGCACTGAATATAAAATAAAAAGGCACCTATCTCGGTGCCCTCTCGTAGCGATTGCGTTTTAGTGGTCCTTCATCCTTCACACAAGCTCTCCTCCACAACTGCTGCCCGCACCCGCAGTACATCCAAAGCAGTGGTCTTGCACCCGCACATTGCATCCGATCAGATCTTCAACGGACAGTTCCCAGAGTTTAACTTCGCGCCCAAAAGAATGCATATCGAGCATTTGATTAAAATCACAATCGTAAACCTCACCTTGCCATCCAACGCTAATTAGAGAACGGCACATCAAATTATCGATCGTATGCGGATTAAAATTATCCTGTAAAGTCTGCATATAGCTGTTGTAAATGCCCCGGCGTTTGAGAAATTCTTCAAACCGGCTGATGGGCATATTGGTAATGGTGTAGAGCTTATTAAAATCGATGTTGTAGCGGGCTTTTAGCTCTTCTTTGTAATCGGCTTCGAGTGCGGCTTGCGGAGGGGGTAAAGACGCGCCAACGGGATTATAGACCAGGTGGAGTTCCAATCCCGTGCCAGGTTGTGCATATCCAATTTCGTTGAGAATCTGCAATGCCCGTATGCTTTTCGTGAAAACACCGCGCCCGCGTTGTTCATCCACATTTTCTTCGAGATAACACGGCAGCGAACACACCAATTCAACTTCGTGCTCGCGATAAAACTCGGGCAAGTCTTCTTGTCCGCTTTCAAAAATCACGGTTAAATTGCAGCGCACCATCACGCGACGACCTCGCTCGCGTATTTGTTCGACAAAATAGCGAAAATCTGGAATTAACTCAGGTGCACCACCAGTTATGTCAACTGTCTGAATATCGGATGTTTCGAGAAATAATAGAATATGGTCAATGGTCTCTCGGGTCATGATCTCTGTGCGGAGCGGGCTGGCATCTACATGACAGTGATGACACGCTTGATTGCACAATTTGCCGACATTGACCTGCAAAATATCCAAACGATTGCGCGTGAGTTCCAATTGTTCATCGCGCAGCTTGCTCGCAAAATCAGTCTTGCAATCGTCGCCCACAATTTGCATCAAATCCATCGCTGCCAATGCCATATTCAATCCTCTCTAACCGCTTGCTTCACCCGATGGATGCCAGCAATTACATCTTTCTTAAAATGAATGCGAATCGCCCGTCTATTTCGACTCGAAAGCGCACGGGCATCGCCGAGGGCCTGTGCTTGTTTGAGTACGCCAAAAGAGAACGCGCGTCCCGGAATATCCACATCTGCCGCATCATCGCTTGTCAGTTGCACGACCACCACATTATTTGGTCCTCCCTTGTGCAACTGTCCCGTAGAATGCAAGAATCGCGGACCAAATCCCAATGTAGTAGCCACCCGATATACATTGCGTATCCGATGCCTTAGAGCCTGTAAAACAGAAACAATGTCCTCATTCATATCGAGATAAGCGCACAAAGCGACATAGTCGCCCGCTCGAATCTGATTGAGCAGTCCAGCAATACAACTATTGAGGTTCTCAATTGTTCCCAACGTCTGTGCATTGGCTACATCGGCATAAACTACGACGTCATCATCTACAAAAAACGGCTTTTGAACTGGCAATACGCCCTCTTTTTCATAAGCCTGTGTCAATTCCGCCGTAAAATTTTTGCTCTCCTGCACATTGGGTTGGTCAAAGGGATTGATATCCAAAACTGCGCCAGCGACCGCGGTAGCGTATTCCCACCTGAAAAACTCTGCTCCCAGGTCTAACAGTTCTGCCACATCGATCTGAATAACTGGAAAATGCGCCTCTCTCAGATTTTCTATATCCACATCCTGTCCAGCGTCCGCATCGTCCTTCAGTCGGATATAGACAAATACCCGATCTTCACCATACATATCGGCCGCAGCAACCGCCTCTAAATCAACAGGTATGAGACCCCGACCCTTTTTCCCCGTGCTTTCGGCTAAAAGTTGCTCCAACCACGCCCCCAAGTCCCACAATTTAGGAGACGTTACAAGCGTCACTTTATCTCGCCCGGCTTTTGCCAACTCACCCAGCACAAGGCCCAGCAAAAGACCGGCGTTCTGGTCATCTGATATTTTGCACCGCTCACCCATCGCCAATGCGCGTTCTAAAAATTCTCGCACATCAATGCCGATCAACGCTGCGGGCACCATCCCAAAATTTGAGAGCGCAGAAAACCTGCCGCCAATCTCTGGCAAACCGTGAAACACAGATAGAAAGCCCCGCTCTCTGGCAAGCGTCTCCAGATCAGAACCCGGATCTGTGATGGCTATAAAATGCTGACCCGCTGTATCGCCAATAGTTCCCTGCATTTTTGCCCAGAAGAACTCGCAAAATGCGTGGGGTTCGGTTGTGGTTCCAGATTTGCTGGCCACGATGCAAAGTGTCGTCTCTAAATTTACGGCATCGGCAAACCGCTGCACCTGCGCGGGAACCGTAGAGTCCAGTACATGCAACCTGGGCCAACCCTCCGGGCAGCCAAAAGTCATCGCCAGCACTTCGGGACACAAGCTGCTACCGCCCATTCCCAAAAGCAGAATATCCGTTATCCCCCTATCGCGCACCTGCTGTGCAAAAGCGCATAGGGCATCTACTTGATCGCGCATTTGAGGCGCAATATTGAGCCATCCCAGCCAGTTGGCCTCATCTGCCCCCGACCAGAGTGTGGCATCGCCGTGCCACAGCCGTGCTGTATTGCCATTTTCCGACCATGTTTTCAAAGCGCGATCAACAACGGCGGACTGGTAAGCTCCCAAAAACACTCGCATATCTGAGATACTCATTTTTCCTGGCTATTCAAAGACCAATCGTAATCTAAAAACACAATTTGAAGATCGGGGTGATTTTGCAAATACTGGATATCGTCTTTCGATAAAAACAAAGAGATATAATCCAACACAGTCTCGCCAGCCTCATGCGCTTGTACATAGGATGTAAAATCAGAGGAAAACCAATCAAAAATTGCAGATAGACTCACAACTCCCGTCTCCCGATTAATCTGAACGTGTATTGGGTTGCGAATCATGTCTCGCATAACCGCATTGAGTTGGTCATCCAATTCATCGGGCGTAAATACTTTATTTAGCAAACGCGGACAACTCACTGCCGCACAATTGATTGCAGCGTGAATGCGCGGATCGGCAAACTGCGGGCGAATAATCTCGTGTTCAATTTGGTCCAATGTGAACCGACGCCCGCCAACGACAAATTGATATGTCTTAAAAAAGCCAAAAGCAGGCGCGATTTCAGTGACAGAAGAAATGGGATAGGCTTTTGCGACGCCCGCTAGTACACAGGCGTTGTACGCATTGATCCAGAAAGTAAGACTGTCTGCGCGACTGGGAAAAAGCGCGGGATGCGTATTCGGACTGATCTGCGCGAGTTGATCTACAAAAGCCCGCAAATCCGCATCTTTTTTTACAGCCTCGTAATCCACGCGCCCCTGTGCATTTACAACGCGCCCGAGCGTGCGGTTGAGCGGTGTATAATCAAATGTCTCGGCTTCACTTTGAGACGCGAATCCAGCGAACAGGAGACCGGTTATCAAGGCAATGACTTTATTCATTGATCAAAAAACGTCAAATACGGCGCGTTCTCCATCTCTCGCTGGAGCAAAACCGCCAATTCCATCGCGTGATAATCTCCCCACATCGAAGACTCTCCGCATGCAACTTTTTGTCCACCGGGCACATAGTCCCACCCATTGGGATTGTGATAAATAGAATGGAGAATAAGACCCTGGTGTTCTTCATCCTCGGACAAATAGGGTGCGTCAAATAGCGTATGGGCCACGGTTAAAGCAGCCTGCCGATAACGCGCATCGTCCAGATATTTGCCCAAACGGTAAAGCCCCTGCGCTGCAATGGCAGCAGCAGAACTATCCACGGGTTCGCTTGTATTGTAGGGATCCGATATTTTATCGCCATAGCCCTCAATCAAGCCCGGCGCGCCCGCATCCCAAAACGGAATACCATCGGCAGAGGTGATACTGTCGATATAATAATCTGCCGTTGCACAGGCCGCCTTGAGCATCCAGTCATTAACCGCATCCCTACCGCCATAAAGATCGAGTGCGTCATCCGACAGGTGCGCCACATATTCGAGCAATTCGGCATAGCCAGTCACAATCCAGGCCAACCCCCGGGTCCATGTCGAAAACGGTGAATAACCCTGCTGG
>JAPOXY010000227.1 GCA_026706845.1 Gemmatimonadota bacterium | reverse complement strand
GGGGGATGGCGCCGGACACTAATTTATACAAGTAAGTTACAAAGTCAATCTGTATGTCAAGCCATTATCAGCTAATAATCACCGTATTTTACCGTTATTGGCTTTTACAGCCATCTTTAGTTATGTAGTCATAACTTGATGATCAATTGCCGATTGTAGCAAGTTATGGATAATGCAAGGCTTATGAGCAACGTGGTGAGAAGCTAAACACCAAAAGATTTGATGATAAACTAATCTTCCAGCTTAATGGGAAATCGCGCGTTGAAGATAACCCATTCAAGCATCCCAAAGCCGTGTGGGACGCGTTGCAATGGCTGGCGACCACGTATTATGGGACTCGCATAGGAGAGATCAGTCTAACAAATCCCGATGTGTCCATTCGGAAAGCGTGTAAGTGGTGGTACAAGGGGCACCAGAGCGATATAACAATGAACAAGTACGAGGATTGGTACACCACTAAAGTTGGTCACAAGACCCATTGGCTAAAAAAGCACATCGGAACAGGGAGCAGTAGGGATGCGCGCTATACCATACGGATCGCCTTTGATTGGGACAAGAGCAAGAAGCGCGTCGTTATTGGTTTCATCGGCCAGCACCAACAGACAGACGCGACATGAGAATGTGAAAGCCAGCCCTTTTTTTGAAATTCCTTGGTATAATTTGTTCAGAAATTATATTCCTACACGCCGATTTATCTTTAATTATGGATTGTCTGATTACACCCAGACCGAGGTTATTGAAATGAGTGGTCTATCAAAATGCCTGTGGCTTTTGATTCTCATACTCCCTGGGTTTTCTGCTGGTAGTGAGTTGTTGCGCCGTGCAGAGACCTTTTATGCGAACAAAGATTATCAAAGCTGTATCCAGACAGCAGCAGAAGTTCTCAAAGCAGATTCTTGTTCTGCCCAGGCCCACACTCTGATTGGTAAAAGTTTTGGGCGTTTAGGACGATTAAACTTAGCTGATGAACATTTTCAGCAAGCTATCCACTGCGATAGTTTATTTGCCGAAGCGTACTATGGCCTGGGGACCGTTGCTTTTTTTCAGAATAATTATGAATCGGCAGCAAAAGGACTTGAACGGGCGATGGGTCTGGGTTTGCACACGCCAAATGCTTATCGCAATCTTTCTGCGATATACATAAAACAACAGAAGTGGGTACTGGCACGGGAAATTGGTGAAAGAGGATTGGAAATTGATCCGGATAATAGTGAGATAAAAATAAATCTTGCGGCAATTTATGAGGGACTAAAATTATATCGAAAAGCGATTGAGCTATCAGAAAGCGCATTGAAGAATAGCCCTGAAGATGTTCACAATAACATTGCGCTTGCAGTGCTAAACTTAAAAGTAGGGTTTTTTGATCAAGCTCTTGCGATCCTTGATCGGGTTGAAGAAAATCGTCGGGCTATACGAAGAAAAGGCGAAACCCTCTTTTATCTGGAGAAGTTTGAAAACGCGTTCCCCTACTTAAAGCAAAGCATTTACGCTGACCAACTCGGAAACAAAAAGCAACATCCTGATAAAGATATACTTCTTATGGTAGCTGAGACTTTTTATGAAATCGGTCAAGTGGATAGTTCTAAATTTTATTTTAATATGCTGAAGAAAAATGCCACAACTAAGATAGACATCGATTATGCAACGCACGCCCTTGAGAATCTGAATCAGGACAAGGGCGGTGAACGTTTATTTGTATCCCAGGTGCCATTTTACGCTCAAGGGCGAGGTGTCACTTGCCTTAAAGCCGCAATTTTATCTGTGATGAGATATTGGGACGGTGCTGAAAATCAGGCCGAAGATTGGTTGACGCTGGAAGACCGGGTTGAGGATAATCTGTCAGCACTTTACGCACTATCAGAGGCATTTCCCGAACTGTCTATTCACTATTTTAATTGGGATTTCGAGCAAATAGAAGAAGCCCTCAAGTCAGGATGTCCCCCTGTTGCTTTGATAGCTGATCAAGACCCAGACCTGAGTCATACTGTAACCGTTGTTGGGATTGATTATCAGCGCGATGTCATTATTGTCAATGATCCTGCAATCCACAAATTGCACAAACTTCCTCTGGCCGACTTTCAAGAATATTGGAAGCGAGGAAGAAACGGTATCTTTCTCGTACTCCCCAAACAACGAGAACAAGACATATCTCTGGTGCCAAATAATAGGGCAAATCCGTTGTCACTTTTATTGGTCGGCTATGGCCGTTTTAAGTCGGAACAGTTCGTCACGGCATCAAATTACTTTGATCGATTTTTGAAACTCGATACACCCTATTTTTTCAAGATATTGTTGGCAGATGTGTATATCAAAATGGAGAAACTGACTAAAGCAGAACAGGTGATTCAACAGGCGATTCAACAGCGTGGAGATGATCCTGTTGGATGGATGAGTCTGGCACGTATAGTAGATAGAAAGCACGAATACAAAAAAGCAAAAGAACTGTCTCAAAAAGCCATCAATCTGGCAGATGGAAAATATCAAACAGCACATTTGGTGCTGGCTTTGAGTTATTTTTCTGATGGAAATAAAAAAAGTGCGCTTGAATATCTCAACAAAGCACTAACGCTGTTTCCAAATCGTGGGGCCAAGAATTTTATGATTTACTATTGGCTCGGGGTTGTCCAGTTTTCTATGGGAGAAGTCAATGAATCTCTTGAAAGTTTTCGCAAATCCGCAGAATTGAGAGGGGGCTATTCTCCTGCCTGGACTGCAATCAAATTGGTCTCTGAAGTTAATGGAAAGCGCATAGAAAAGGCTGAAGCAGATAAATTGCTCTCCAGGCTAATGAATCCTGAATAAAGAAGAGAGAAATCATGTGTCAGTTTCTATCCTATGCTTCGCTTATCCGTTTGGCACAGGCCATAAATTGTACAATCTCATTTCTCGTTCTTTTTCTTTTTCAACCGCTTCAGGCCAGCGATATCGCAGTGTCCAATTCCCAGAGCAACCCGGACCTGATTCGGGAATGTGCCGTGCTATTGGCCGTTAGAGACACACTAACTGGTAATGCGACGCTAAACTGGAGCGATAGTATTGATATTGCACAATGGGAAGGTGTTAGCGTTGCAGGGACGCCAGCACGCATCCGGGCATTGGAACTTAATGATAAGGGTCTGACTGGCAGCATCCCACCTGAATTGGGCAACCTTACCGGGCTGGAGAGGTTGCTCCTTCACAACAATCAGTTGACCGGCGACATCCCGCCTGAGTTGGGTAATCTTGCAAATCTGAAGAAACTGGCCCTCGCCAACAACCAGTTGACCGGTGTTATCCCACTCGAACTTACTAATCTTGACAGCCTGACGGGATTAGCCCTCCAGAAAAACCAGTTGACTGGCAGTATTCCACGCGAATTGGGTAGCCTCACCAGACTAACAGGGTTAATCCTCTCTGATAACCTGTTGACAGGTACCATCCCACCTGAACTAAGTCGTCTTGCAAAACTGACAATGCTGACTCTCAATAACAACCTGTTGGCTGGCAGCATCCCACTGGAACTGAGTAGTCTTGCGAAATTGAAGATATTGGCCCTCAATAATAACCAGTTAATAGGTGATATTCCATTAGAGTTAGGCAGTCTTGGGAATTTGACGCATTTGCTCCTCCACCATAATCAGTTGAGTGGTGCTGTCCCAACAGAATTGGGCAATCTTGCAAAACTGACGCATTTGACGCTCATTGGCAACCAACTGACCGGATGCCTACCGTTCGATGTAGATAGAATCAATAGCTTAACCATCAAGAGCGACTTGCAGGTTTGTCCGCCATAGCGTCAAATTTTCTGAAAATCCGTTGATGCTGTGGGCTATTTGTAAAAATTCATCCTTTGGAGGTTTTCTTATGTTTTGCCAACGTATTTTGTGGATCGGCGTGTGCGTGACGCTGGTGCTCTGTTTTCAGGGTCAGGCAGTTATTGCTCAAGAGGCATCGTCAAAATCGTTTTATAGAAGCAGTTTTTATCCACGGCTACCTGATTTTGAGCCTTTAAAGAACCTGAATCTCAATAATCCAAAAACAGCTATTCTTCAATTGGGAAGCTCACAACAAGATCTTACATTTTTCTGGGGTCAAGAAAAAAATAAAAAAGAGACGTTTTGGATTATCAATCGAACAGATGAGTTTACCACCATAATGAGTGGGTTTATGAATGCTAAATTAGACCGTGGCGTTTTTCACGGAGAGGTCGATTTGAAAAGTCTAAACTACACAATTTCATCAAATGTCCTGGAGATTCAAGTGTTGCCAGAGCAAAATGTACTTATGTATCGCACAGAAAAAGACCTTACGCTAAAAGATTTACTTACGACCCAGAAGAAAAAGCCAGGGAGAGCAATTGGAGATGTATTAGGAAATTTTTTGGTCGAAACACTCGATGGAGAGCAACTTCAATTGGAGGAGCTAATAGGCAAGATAGTTGTAATCAATGTGTGGTTTACGACCTGTCCACCGTGCATTGAAGAAATTCCTCATTTAAACCAGTTGGTGGAAAAATATCGACATGACAGTTCTTTTGTATTTTTGGCCGTAGCAAAAAATAGCAAAGAAGAACTGGCTACCTTTTTAAAAAATCGCTCTTTTAACTACATCCAGGCATTGTCAAATAGTGATTTTGATACATTGCTGGGCGGATCTTATCCGCGCAATATCATCGTTGATAAAGGCGGCGTGGTTGCATATGATCGAATTGGGGGAAACAAGCGTATTTATGAGGAGCTTGACGACGCCATTCAAGAACTAAAAACAAACCAACGCTAGCGCACCATTTCTCCAGGAGGCACTATGGACAAGCAGAAAATTTTGATTGTAGATCATGACCTGCTTGTAATCTCAGAGCTTGCAGGATTCTTGTGGGATGAACCCTATGAAATATGCCTGGCAGGATATGGGATAGAAGGTCTTGAAATTTTAAGACAAGAGGAGATTGATCTTGCTGTTGTTGAGCTACATGTAGAGGGTATAGATGGTATAACGCTATTGAAGCATGTGAAGGAGGAAAAAATTCAGACAGCTATGTTGATCATGACGAGTTTGAGATCTGCAGAATTGGGCGAACAACTGATCAAGGCTGGCGCTGCAAGTGTATTTGACAAACCAATAGAGAGAGAAGTTTTTTTGACACAGGTCAAAAGATATATGCCTCCACGAGATATGTGGAAGACCAGATTTGAAGTATTTTTGGAGGAGTATTACAGCAATCCAGATCTAAAATTTGAAGACGTCATGCGCTATTTCCGATTTTCTAAGTCGCATGGTTACGCATTGTTCAAAAAACATTTGGGCAAGACCTTCCGTGAAGCATTGAGGGAGATTAGAATTGAAAAGGCAAAATTATTGATTGAAGAAACGCCATTGTCAATTTTTGAAATTGCAGCACACTGTGGTTTTCGTTCATCATCGCGTTTAAACGAAGCTTTTAAGAGATTATATGGTCTGTCTCCTCGTGCTTATCGAAAAAAAGAGGACATACGCGTAAGAAATTAGACATATAATGCAAAAAAGTGGACGTACGCGTAATAAATCAGACGTACGCGTAATTTTTTGCTGTTGAAATTGTGGTGGCAATTGTGTTATTATTTGAAAACGTGTGAATACAAACTCAGGAAAAGCGCAACGGCTGCGGGATGTTTTCTGGATCTTTCCAGAAAAATTAGGGACCGGTCCTCCCTTCCCGCAGCCTATTTTATTTTTTTTACCTATGGATTAAAGACCTCAAATTTGCCATTTCTGACGATCAAGATGATCGGGTTGTAAATCGCGTCTCCTTTGGCGTCGAAAGAGAATTTGCCTAAAATTGTGTCCAGGTTTGTGATATGCGCCATTGCGTCTCGAATTGCCTCTGAATCAGTTGATGGAGCAGCGGCGATGGCGTTTGCGAGGATATAGACGGTGGTGTATGCTTGTGCGACGAATTCGTCTGGTTCGGAATGGTACTTCGTCATGTAATTTTCGACAAAGGCGCGATTTCCAGGTGTGTCAGCCAGGCTGCTCCAGGATGTAATGCTAATCGCCCCTTCGGCGGCGGCACCCGCGCGTTGTACATTGCCTGTGGTCAAAGACACCGTGATAAAGTGAACTTCGGCGGGGATACCGATTTGCCGAGTCTGGATCAGAACTGCCTCCTTTTCCACGGGTAATGCGGAGAGGAAGATGGCGTCTGGATTCGATTCTTTTATTCGGGTTAATTGTTCCGAGAAGTCGGTGTCGCCGGTTTGGAAAGTTTCTGAGATAATCACTTCGACGCCATTCTGTTGGAGTGCGTCTGTAATCGCCTGATGATTGCTCTGGGAAAAGACATCATCACTTTGATATATGGCAGCGACTCTCTGATAGCCGAGTTTCTCATGTGTAGTCTTAACACTAACGGGCACGAAGCGATCTACGGTAATAATCGTGCGAAAGACAAAATCGCCTATTTCGCTGAGGCCATGGGCGGCGGCGGTCGGGCTAATCGCCACGATCCGATTTTGTTGGGCAATGGGAAAAGCCTCTCGAGTCGTAGTTGAGGCGAACGGGCCGATGATGACAGATATGCCATCTTGATGAATCAGTTTATTATAAGCTACAATTGTCCCCGCTGAGGTGGTCTCATTGTCTTCTATAATAAACTCGATTTTCGTTCCGCCGAGTAGCGGTGATTGGTTGATTTCTTCGCGCGCGAGTTCGAGACCATTTTTTATCGCAGGGCTAAGTGTCGCAAGATGGCCTGTCAGAGGCAGGACGACGCCAATGGGTATTTCTTTTCTCTGCGGTGACGAACTGAAGACTTCGAGTCTGCCATTTCTGACGATCAGTATAACCGGGTTGTAAATCCCATCTCCATTGGCGTCAAAAGAGAATTTGCCCAGAATTGTGTCCAGGTCTCTGGTTTTTGCCAGGGCGTCTCGGATGGCTCTTGAGTCAACTGATTGGGCATTGGCGATGGCGTTTGCCAGGATATGGACGGTAGCATAAGATTGTGCGGTGAATGCGCTGGGTTCGACACCAGCTCTCATCGTGTAATTTTCGACAAAGGCGCGATTTCCCGGGGTGTCAGCCGTGCTGGTCCAGGCGGTAAAACTAATCGCTCCTTCGGCGGCAGCACCTGCGCGTTCTATTTCGCCTGGGGTCAGGGTCTGCGTGATGAAGTGGACTTCGGGGGGAATACCGATTTGCCGCGTCTGGATCATAATGTCATTCGCTTCTGTTATCGGTAGCGCAGAGAGGAAGATGGCGTCTGGATTCGATTCTTTTATTCGGGTTAATTGTTCCGAGAAGTCGGTTTGACCAACATGGAAGGACTCTGTTATCAAAACTTCGACGCCGTTTTGAAGGAGTATTTCTTTGATTATTGCGTCGCTATTTTGGGCAAAGACGTCGCCAGCCTGGAATATTGTGGCTACTTTTTGATAGCCGAGTTGCTCATGCGTGGCCGTGACGCCACGGGGTATGAGCCAGTTAACCGTGAGACTGGCGCGGAAGAGGAAATCGCCCATTGCGCTAAGGCCGGGAGAGGCCGAGGTTGGACTAATCGCCACGACTTCGTTTTGTTGGGCAATGGGAAAAGCTTCTTTGGCATCACTTGAGGTGAATGGACCGATGATGACGGATACGCCATCGCGATGAATCAGTTTGTTATAAGCTTCAACAGAGCCTTCTGGGGTGCTGCGGTTGTCTTCTGTGATGAATTTTATTTTTGACCCGCCGAGTAGCGATGAACGGTTGATTTCTTCACGCGCGAGGTCGAAGGCAGCTTGAAGCAATAGACCACCCGCACCGAGTTGGCCCGTCATTGGCATGACGATGCCAATGGTAATTTCTGCTGGGAGACCTTCTAATGCTATCTGTGCTTTCTCGCCGATGGGCAAGTTGAGCCGTACTTTGTCGCCTTCGTTAATTGGAATGCTGGTCCAGGATCCGATCTCGATTCCGTCCTGTGAGGCGCGCGCTTGATAATAGCCATTGCCCGCTGTGATCTCTATCCGCGCACGACCATTCTCATCGGTCATGGCTGACCACTGATAATCTGCTTTTTGTCCCGCAATAGAACGCGCAAATTCTACTTTTGCACCGCTTACGGGTGCGTCATCCTGCTGTACAGTAGCTATGATTACAGCGTGTGACGCATTTTGTTGTGCAGCTAATTTGCTCAGGGGACGGCCAATTTGTTCGTTTGTCCCTATTTCTGACTGCGTTACGCGCTCACCGCCACAGTTCCATATTATTCCTGCGGCGAGGGCTATTGCGATTATACTGCGAATATTTTGCAACATGGAGATCTCCTGAAAGCGGTATAGAGAAAATCCCAGAATGAGAAAAATCATTCTGGGATTTTTGGTGCGAGATGGATGGGTGTCTATCCCGTCAGTTGGGCGTGAAACTCTGTCCAGTCATCGAGGTTGTTCAGGTTGACGGCGTCGAGAATTGTGCCGTCGTCGTCAATGCCCGCTGCACCGAGGATGGCCCCGCGGACATCGTCTGCGTGATTATAGCCCTCAATTGCGGCGTTGAGTTCTGCAACGGCATTGCTGTCGAGGCTGCCGCCGCTCTGTGCGATAACCCATGCTTCGAATTCCGGATAGGAGGGCAGATTTTCGGTGAGATAGGCGACGGTGGCATCGCGGTCGAGGCCCAGACCATCGAGTACCATCTGGTCGTAGCCCAGTCCACACTGGTCATATCCTTCTTCGAGGTTGCCCGTGGCGCCCAACAGGACTTTGCTCCACAGGCGAGGTAGATGGAGTACGCCCGCTGGTCCTGCTACACCTGAACTGATGAGGGGGATTGTTCCTGCCATTTCTTACTCCTTTTGAATATGGTTCATCGACCAGCACGCGAATGATTGGGGAGGTGCTGGTGCGATTTGAACCGCGTTTTGAAAATGCCTTTTTATTGTGCCAAAGTACCTTTTTGATCTTTGTTGAGTGTCCATGTATCGACTACACCGTTTGAATATGTTACGGTGAGTTGTGTGCCGATGAATTCAAATTTCGTTCCGTTGTCGTGGGTGAGTGTGACGCGCGCATCGTCGGAGGAGATTTGTCCCGTGCCATTCTGGGTGGTTGTGTCATAAACTACATCTGTGCTATCTGTTTCTACCGAGCCGATTCTGAGTTTGGATTGATATGTAAATGCCGTGCCCTGTAGATCGTATAAGCGGTCAATGACTCTGATGCTCTGTCTGTCGTCCGTTAAGGAGAGATGCACTTTAGCCTGGGTGGGTGCGGTTGGAAACCATTCGATGAGGCCGCTGATTTGCGGGCTTTGGATGATTTCACCCTGCGCGGCTTTGCGAGATTCCAATAGCCAGGTTCCGCGAAGCTCTGCCTGGTATTTCGTGTCGTCGCCACAACCAATCAGTAAGGCACAAAAGACGAGTGTTATAGATGTGCGCCACATAAAAATCTCCTGTTAAAACATCGATGCAAATAGAATCCGTCATGATCCCGCCGCGAACAATAAAAAGGGAATCATTGTGTTGTCAAGGACAAACTGTTGTGTGTCGTTGGTTCTCGTTCTATATTTTGGAATGCTGTGATGTTTTTTTTCATAGGGAGAATATTTGAAATGGAAGAGATGGCGCACGGACCAAAGCGGTCTTTGAAAAGCTATTTCGGTATTGCGCTGAGGGGCGTGTGCATGGGGGCTGCCGATGTTGTGCCCGGTGTGTCGGGGGGCACTATGGCGCTGATTACGGGGATTTATGAAGAGCTGATTCTTTCGATTCGTTCTTTTGATGCGCGATCGGCACGGCTTCTGATGGGGTTGCGTATAAGAGATTTGCTCGATTATGTGCGGTGGCCTTTTTTGTGCGCGCTTGTCGCGGGGATTCTCGTTGCGATTTTTTCACTGTCGCGCGCGATTACTTATTTGCTGGACAATGAGCCTGTTTTCCTGTGGTCTTTTTTCTTTGGGCTGGTGCTGGCATCTGTTTTTACGGTGGGTAGGCGCATCCCACAGTGGAATTTGAGGATGTTTTTGGGTGCTGTTGGAGCGACGCTGGGCGCGTATTTTTTGGTCGGGTTGGTGCCGGTTGAAATGCCGCACAGTCCGCCGTATATTTTTTGTTCTGCTGTGGTTGCGATTTGCGCGATGATTTTACCCGGTATTTCCGGGTCCTTTGTGCTGGTTTTGCTGGGGCAATATCCGTATCTTCTCAACGCGGTCAATACGCGCGATCTGTTTACAATTGCACTATTTGGTGCAGGTGCTGTGGTCGGACTGATGGCTTTTTCGCGCGTTTTGAACTGGTTTTTTCGGCATTATCACGATTTGACGATTGCGCTGTTGACCGGGTTGATGCTGGGGTCGCTCAGGAAGATCTGGCCGTGGAAAGAGACGGTGGAGACAATGGTCAATGGGCACGGCGAGGTGGTGCCTCTGGTGCAGGTGAATGCGTTGCCCGAGGTGTGGTCGGGCGAGGTGATGGGGGCAATAGGATTCGCGCTTTTGGGGCTGGTGCTTGTGCTCGTTCTCGAGCGTTTGGCCGGACGCAAGTAGTTAGTTCTTGACAGGCGAGGGATTTGGAAAATACATTGTCACGAGATTTTTTTTCATCCTTAAACTATCGAGGTAGATATGGCAAATTCAGATTACAAAATTGGCGTGGTTGGCGTTGGTCGAATGGGCGCGAATATTGCGCGACATCTCAACGATGAGGGGTTTTCGGTCGAGGCGGTGTACGATATCCGCGCAGAGGTCGCATCGGATCTCGCCAGCGAGTTGGGTTGTCAGGCACATACGGAACTCGCGGGTGTGACGGCTGCTGCGGATTATATTATTACGGTTGTGACAGATGACGCTGCAATGGGGACTATTTATGCCGGGTCTGGCGATAGTCTGCTGCAAGGTGCTCAGGGCAAGGTTTTTATCAATTGCGCGACGATTACGCCACAGATTCACGTGGATGTGGAAGGTCTTGCAAAACGGGCGGGTGCAAATAGTTTGGAGGGGTGCATGGCCAGCAGTATTACACAGGCGCGTGAAGGGACGCTGTATTTGATGTGCGGCGGTAAACGCGCTGTTTTTGACCAGGCGAGTCCGATTCTCGAGTCTATGAGTACAAATTTGATCTATATCGGCGAAGCGGGGCAGGCCGCGCAGGTCAAGGCACTCGTCAATATGGTTATGAATATCAATACCGCTGGTCTGGCAGAGGGGCTGGGGTTGGGTGCCGCGCTTGGCCTGGATTTGAATATGCTCATGGAGGTGTTTTCACAAACGGGGGCAAATTCCCGCGTGCTGGAGACCGATGGGGAGGATATGGTCATACGCGATCACGAGTGTTATTTTTCGGCCGATCATGCGGCGAAAGATTCGGGGATTGCGCTTTCGCTCGCTTATGACGCGGGTGTCAATCTGCCATTGGCAGAGGCGACAAAGGCCCAGTTTGAGCTTTTGAAAGAGAAGGGTAAGGGCGATTTGGATAAATCGGGTGTTGCTGAGTTGACTTTCCCGGGGCGGGATGATTAGGTGATACAGACACGAGATCTCATAGCGGCTATTGACCGGGAATGGGTGGCTGAGCGGACTTTGGAATTGGTCGATATATACAGTGTTACGATGGACGAAGCCGAAGTCTGCCGCGCGTATTGCGATATGATGTGTGGGATTGGTCTGGATGTGGATGTGCGGGAAGTTACTCCGGGGCGGAATAATCTCTACGTGCGCATCGCGGGGCAGGGGGATGGTCCTTCCCTGATGCTCAATGGCCATCTCGATACGATTCCCGTGGGGGATTGTCCGCCCGCTCGTCGCGAGGGCAACCGCGTGTACGGGCGGGGGTCAACCGATATGAAGGGGGGGATGGCTGCGGCGTTGGGTGCTGTTAAGGCGCTCATGGAAAGTGGTGTGGAATTGCGGGGTGATTTGTGGCTGACGGCGGTTGTGGGACACGAGGAGATTGAGGCGCAAAAGGACGGGCCGCTGGCGCTGATTGCCGATCGCAATAGTGGTCGGATTGGCGGGGATCGGATCTTGATTGTCGAGGGCCGCGATGCGCTGTGGGTGATGAGCATGGGGTCGATGGTTTTTACTATTGACCTTGAATCGGATGCTGGCGGCAAGCACACGCAGTACGTGCCTTTTGAGGAGAATCCGATCCGTTTTGTGGGTGCGCTGATTGAGCGGATCCACCAGTATCAGCTTGAACTCGACGACGGACCAGCACACGCGCTTGCAGGTGCAGAGCGGATCGATCTGGGTATTGTCAACGGGGGCGATTATTTTAATCGCACGCCCCTGTGTTGTACGCTGACCGGGACCCGGCGCTGGTTGCCGGGGCGCACTGCGCCACAGGTGTTGGCGGAGTTGGAAGACCTGGCGCGGCCATTTGCCGAGGCGGGGAAGTTGCGCCTGCGGGTTGAGATGGAGCACGAGCGCGAGCCTTTTGAGACCCTCGCCGACGATGCGGCAGTGCAGGCGGTTGCCCGGGCGCATACACAGGTGACGGGTCAGGATGCGGAGCTGGTGGGGATGCGGATTGTGGGGGATGCCAATTTATACGTGCATGGGACGGGGGTGCCGACTTTTTATTACGGTCCCTCGAATGAGACGGCACACGCAGATGTGGAGTGGGTAGAGGTGGATCGGTTGGAGAAGGCAACGCAGGTGTACGCGTTGGCTGCGGCTGACTATTGTGGTCTTGTGGGAGAGAGATGATAAAGGTGTGAGGATTTTACCATACAAAAGACAAAAGGGTTGTACAATGAGTGTACAGCCCTTTTGCTTTTTTCAGTTATCTATTGGTGTCTTTTGGGAGGTCGAGGTATTTGACAAAGGCCACTTCGTTGCGCGCTTCGTTGTAGATCAATTCGTCTGCGCTGGTTTTGACCATTAACAGGCCAAACCCACCCGGGCGCAACCCCCGGTTTTCTCTGACGCTCATGTGGGCGATGGGATCATCGGGGTTGTTGAGGGCTGCATGTTCGAGTTCCTCCATGTCAAAGCCCGATCCGGGATCTGCTATGCGGAACATGAGCATGCGTTCAAAGCGGAGAAATGCGATTCGAACCTTTTTGCTCGGGTCGAGTTGTCCGCCCCATTCGATGGCATTGGCGAGGAGTTCGTAGAATGACATCGCGATGGTTTCGCGGAGATCTTCGGGCAGACCGGCTTCTAATTGCATCACGAAATTGCGCATCCGTCCCGCTGATTTTTGATCGCAGGGCACCAGAAGTTCAACCCAGTTTGGGGTTGCCGATGTCACTTCGATAAATGTTTCCTGGCGGCTTGCACTGAGGCCATCCTGGACGAGGCGTGTCAATTCCTGTGGATCTATGGGTTTTGGGATATAGTGGTATGCCTGTTCGCGGATTGCTTTGAGGAGGGTGTCTGAGGTGTCATCGGAGGTCATGACGATGACTGGCGGGGGTGAGGGCAGGGTTTTTACTTTTGACAATAATTCCAAACCGTTGAGTCCGGGCATCCATATATCTGTAAGGAGCAAGTCGAATGGCGTTGTGGCGATTCGATCATAAGCCTTTTTTCCATCGGTTACTATTTCTGTTGTGTATCCGGCGTCTTCGAGTATGGCTTCTACCAGTACTCTGGTTGGGCCGTCGTCTTCAGCGATTAATATTTTGGACATGTTCGGTGCTCGGTTCAAAAGGAATATGTGAGTTCTTTGAGTGCGTTTTGAACTGCGGATAACTCGCGTTCGAGCGTTTGGCAGGTTGCGGTGGCCTGGCTCAAGTTGTTCGTTTTGCCCATTTGCTCTAGTGCGAAAGCTGTTTCATATGCTGCTTTGGCATCAAAATTGGCCACGGAACCCTTCAGCGCATGGGCTGCCTGGCGCAGGTCTTCGGGCGATTGCTGGTCAATTGCCCGGTGCAATGCGGCGATCTGATCGGGTAATTCTTCCAGGAAAACATCTATCATTTTTTTTAATATTTGCTTTCTTCCACCTACCCTTGTCATGATACGATTGATGTCAATAGGAGGTGTTTGGACATTTTCGGGCTGCACATTCAGATTTTGCAGGACGGCGACGAGTTGGTCTGCGCGGATAGGGCGGATTAGCGTTGCTGTAGCACCTGCGTTGAGACAGGGTTGATCGTGTTTTTCGTGTGATACGAGACCAATAATAGGAATGTCCGATTGCGCCCGCGCAATTTGTTGTTCAATATTTTCACACTCATCTATGTCGATCATCGCGAAACGGTAAGACAGGGCTTGTTCGGGCAGTTCGGGAACTGCGACGACCTGATAGCCCTTTTGCTCGAGGATCGCGTAGAGCAGGTGGCGATGGATGGGGTTGCGGTCTATTATGAGCGCGTCGCAAGATTTTGTGAGATCGGCCATCGAGTCTGACTCCGGGAATGTATCCGTAATATAATAGGTACAACAGATTGGCGGTTTATGTCAACCACAATTGTTTGAGGTTGTAGGTAGCTCGAACTAATAGGGAGAAGTAGATTTTTGATTGACTTCTGTTTTTGTGTGTATAATCTTAATGGCAAAATGGTTTCCCACAATCGCTATTCCGAATAGTATCAGGAGGTGTTTATGGATCTTAAGGATTTGGACCGTATCCACAAGGAACAGGCTGAAAGACAAAAGTTCAAAAGCATTCTTCACCGTTTTGAAGAAGGGAATAATTTGAGGAATGGGTTTATTGTTATTGCCATTGTTATTGCTCTGGTTATTGTGATTTACGGTGCTAAAGAAATGAATTTTCTCTTTGAATCTATTCCGGGCGGTGACCCGGTAGAACAGGTAACGCCCCGGGGAACAGAGGTTGAATGAAATTTTACCATGGGTAAACGCGATACACATACGATTGATTCTACTGGTGGCTTTCAACAGATTCGAGATGCGTTAGACGCATTGCAGCGGAGTGAAGAGCGTCTTACACACGCGCTCAATGCCGGTGGGATTGGTCTGTTTGATTGGGATATACAGAACGATAGCGCTGTGTGTACAGACCGGTATTTCGAACTTTTTGGTTTTCCCCCACGAGATACGATGGTCTCTGAGGCCGAGTGGTTGGCGTGTGTTTATCCAGATGATCGCGAACGCGCACAGAAGGAGGTCAGGCAAGCCCTTGAGGGACGCGCTCCTTATGACACTGAATATAGAGTTGTGCATGCCAATGGCGAGGTGAGATGGGTCAGCAGCAAAGCCAGGGTATTTTTTGATGCGGGTGAGGAAGTGCCAGTTCGCATGATCGGTGCGGTGGCCGATATTACCGGACAAAAGCGGGCAGAAGGTGCGCTCGGCGAGCAAATGGCTTTTCAGAACGCGCTTATACAGGTCAGTCACGCCGTGCAGCAGATGACGCGGCCAGAGCATCTCGAGGTGGTTGTTCGCGTGTGTAGAGAACAGTTGCTGGCTCTCGATGTATCTGTTGTCGCCATTGCCGTGCATCGGTTGCTCGATCCCAAGACGCGTACTTTTGAAACGCACGAGGTGATGCCTTCGGGGGAGATCAATCGCATGGTGCGCCAGGTGCCGAATGTTTACCGGATGTGGCAACAGCAGAGGACAATTTACCGCGAGAATCTCGTAGAAGATATGGGGGGGTTGTCACAGGTGGGTTTCAAGGCCATAGCTGCGCGATACGGGGTTGAGGTGCGGTGTATTCTCGATATTCCCCATGTGCGGGGCACAATGGCTTTGATGAGTGATGAGGTTTCTGCTTTTTCAGAGGCCGAGGTTTTGTTTTTGGAAAGTATTGCAGAACAGGTCTCGATGGGTATTACCCGTTTAGATGACCTCGAGCGCCTTGAGGCGCAGAACAAAGAGCTTGAAAATGCCCGTATAGCGGCCGAAGCAGCAAATCAGGCCAAGAGCCAATTTTTGGCCAATATGAGCCACGAGATTCGCACGCCGATGAACGGCATTATGGGGATGATCGAATTACTCGGCAATACCGAGTTGACTGAGCGACAAAAGGAATACGCCGATCTCGCTTATAATTCGGCAGATACGTTGCTCGTATTGCTCAACGATATTCTCGACCTGTCCAAGGTGGAGGCAGGCAAGCTCGAATTGGAAAGCATTCCGTTCGCGCTGAGAGATACGCTTGGCGATACGTTGCAAACACTGGCTGTTCGGGCGAGCGAGAAGGGGCTTGAGTTGACCTATCGGATTGCGCCAGAGGTCCCCGACGACCTGATAGGCGATCCCATTCGCCTGAGACAGGTCGTCGTCAATCTGGCGGGCAATGCCATCAAGTTTACGGATTGGGGGGGTGTGGATATTGATGTTGACCTGATAGAGGTGCGCGAAGAGGATGCAAAACTGCGATTTGAAGTGCGCGATACAGGTATCGGTATTCCAGTACAGGTACAACAGCAGATATTTAGCGCGTTTGATCAGGCCGACAGTTCAACGACGCGGCAATACGGCGGCACGGGGCTTGGCTTGACGATTTCTGCCCAATTGGTCGAACTGATGGGTGGAAAACTCGATGTGAAAAGCGAGCCAGACAAGGGCAGTGTTTTCTTTTTTGAAGCCAGTTTTTCGCGTCGCACCAGCGGTGTGTCATACCGAGATATTTTGCCCGATACTTTGCACGGCATGCCGGTACTGGTCGTTGATGATAACAATACCAATCGGGTGATTTTTGAAGAGATGTTATCCTGCCATGGCTTGAAACCCGCTCTGGCCGAGAATGGTCAGATAGCATTGGAAGAGTTGTTGCGCGCACAACAGGCGGGTAGCCCATATCCACTGGTTCTGCTCGACGCGGAAATGCCCGTTATGAACGGTTACGCGCTCGCAAGGCAGATTGCCGCTGACGCAACGCTGAAATACACGCGCGTGGTGGTGTTGACTTCTGCTGGTCGTCCGGATATGGCTTCTACCAGCGAAATGCTGGCCGGGCACCTGTCCAAACCCATCAAGCAATCCGATCTTTTTAATTTGATCGCTGACATATTTGAAGAATCTGCGCCAGATGCTTTGGGGACAGATGATGTTATAACTGAGAAGACGCAGAGATCTCTGCGCATTTTATTGGCCGAAGACGGTCTGGTCAACCAGCGCGTCGCCATTGATATGTTGCACCAGCGCGGTCACACAGTCGTTGTGGCAAATAATGGTGTGGAGACTCTGGAAGCACTTGACAAAGACGATTCCTTTGATCTGGTGTTAATGGATGTACAAATGCCCGAAATGGATGGTCTTGAAGCCACCAGAGAAATCCGCAAGCGAGAAAAGGAATCGGGGGGGCATATTCGAATTGTTGCGATGACGGCCGATGTGATGAAGGGCGATCGCGAGCTTTGCATCGCAGCCGGCATGGATGGGTTTGTCGCCAAACCGCTTCGATCTCGCCTTCTTTACGATGCGGTGGAAGCGACGGGTCCCGCCGGGCAACAGACGCTTGATTGGGAGGCTTCATTGCAACAGGTTGGCGGGGATGAGGCGCTTCTCGTGCGGCTATCCGAGATGTTTTTAGAAACGAGGGGCGATTTGATAGGCCTTCTTGACGACACAGAAACACTTCGTCAGGGGGCGCGTGAATTAAAAGAAAATGCCGAATTGTTTTACGCGGATGACGCGAGGGAGGTTGCCGCGAAGATTGAAGAATTGGCAAAGGATGAAAATTGGTCAGGTGCTGAGCGCCTTGTGGCAGATTTGAGAGTGCATGTGGAATCTCTTGCAGCCGCGCTCGAGGTGCAGGGAGATTTGGTTCACAAATAGGAAGGAAAACAGGATGGCTTTTGAAGAAACAATGCAGGGGAATATTCGCATTATAAAGCTCGACGGTCAGGTGACAGACCGCGAGATGTCGGCGTTGGCCGATTATGTAACTGAATTTCTCGAAGAAAATAATGGAATGAAAGTGGTTTTAGATTTGGGACAGGTGCGGTGGTTAAACAGCATGGCTTTTGGGGTTTTGACCGCGCTTTTGCAGCGTTTGCGCAAGGCCAACGGCGATTTGAAACTCGCCAATGCCCACGATCATGTGATCAGCGTTTTTGTGCAGACGCAGTTGATTAAAATTTTCGATCTGCACAATTCCGTAGATGAGGCTGTTGCGGCATTTCAGGCGGCGTAAATCTTTTTCTTGCCTGAGAATGAAATTGTGGTATTTTTTTAGACAAATAGCAAACGGGGCGTGGCTCAGCCCGGTAGAGCGCCTGCTTCGGGAGCAGGAGGCCGGAGGTTCAAATCCTCTCGCCCCGACCAATAGATTTAAGGGGTCGTGTTATTTAACGCGGCCCCTTTTTTATTCCCCTGGCAATGTCAATCCAAATGTCGATCCCTTGCCCTGTTCGCTTTCGACATAGACCCGCTCGCCGTGTGCATCCATGATGTGCCGAACAATTGACAAGCCCAGGCCCGTTCCGCCCATTGCCCGCGACCGCCCTTTATCGACCCGATAAAATCGCTCAAAAATGCGATCCATATCTGAAAGCGGTACCCCAATACCCGTGTCCTTTACTTCAAGTGCAATGCGACGCTTGCGGATCTGCGTCACATTTTCACCATGTCTATTGCGACGGTCTTCATCTACATTTTCCACATGCTTGAAATCCCGCGTCTGAATCCAGATTTTACCCCCTTCGGGTGTGTATTTTACGGCGTTGTCGAGCAAATTGAGCAATGCCTGTTCGATGAGCTTGCGATCGCACTGCACCTGCACATTTTCTTTTGTGTTTATCTCGATGGCAAGGTTTTTTTCTTTTGACAGTGGGCGTATCTGTCCAACGACGGCATTGACCATCTCCTGCACGGGATATACGCCGGTCTCAAGAGGCAGAGCACCCGATTCGATACGCGATAGATCCAGAATATCTTCTACCAGATTGTGCAGGCGATCCGCATGGGTGTTAATCATTTGCACGAATCGCTGTGAGGCTTCTCTGTTGTCTAAGGCGCCGTCTGCCAGCGTGGCTGCACATCCCTTAATGGTTGTAAGCGGGGTGCGCAATTCATGGGAAACATTGGCGACAAAATCTTTGCGAATGCGTTCCAGGCGGCGCAGTTCAGTGATGTCGTAAAAAATAGTTACTGAACCCGCGATATGATCGTCTTGCAAAATAGGTGCAATTTGTACATCGAAATGACGTTCTCGGCCATCTGAGCGGGTGAGATCTAAAAACATCACTTGTCCGGTTGATAGAGTTTGCTCAATCGCATCTTGCACATCCCGATGGCGCACAAGCTCAATGGGCATGCGCCCTTCAATGGCGTCGGATACACCAAATAGCTTCTCAAATGTCTGATTGCCCATCAGGATGCGACCATTCTGGTCCGTGACCAGAATGGCTTCTGTAATGCTCGGCAAGACGGCTTCTAAACGCGATTTTTCAAGTGTGATTTGCCCGATGTGCGCCTGGACCTGCCGGCGCATGTCGTCTAATGCCGTGCCCAAATCGCGCAATTCTCGTGTGGATCTAACGCGGAGTGTGGGATGTTTTAATCTCCCCGAAGCAATGTTTTGGACGAACCAGATGGCGTCTAAAATTGGGCGCGAGATATATCGCGAGGTGGCATAAGCCAATAACAGGGCGAGGCATAATCCCAGTATCGATGTCGTCCATATTGCCCGTGCAATCAGTTGTTCTATATGCCCCATATCGCGTAGGGGCAAGGCCAATCTCAGGACAAAATTTCCGTCGCCAATTTCCGGTACTGTAGTTGCGACATATAATATTTCGATATCCCGTGTGTTGCTATAACGCAAGCTGCTTCCCCGCCCCTGTTGAAGTGCCGCGCTTATTTCTGGATGATCGGCGTGATTTTCCATAGCACTCAGATCAGATGGGTCGGTTTCCGAATCGGCTAATACGCGCCCTTGACCGTCGATCAGCGTTGCACGCACGCCCAAACGCAAGCCTACCTCGCTGACGAGTGGGACGAGTTCCGCATCGGTATTTGCCACGTCGCTGAGGTGTGCGCGGGCAAAACGCACTTCGCGCAAAAGTCTCTGTTCGAGGTGATAAACCCAAAAGTCGCGTATGACGTGATCCAGATACAGATGTGCAGATGCCAGTACCAGTACCAGTACAGAGAGACAGGCGAGCATCCATTTCCAGTGCAAACGCATTCTATACTCTCTCTCGGCGGAATCGATAACCCACGCCCCGCACGGTTTCGATCCATTCGCTCGCTTCGCCGAGTTTCTCGCGCAACCGCCTGATGTGCGTATCAACCGTGCGCCCATAACCACTGTATTCATAACCCCATACTGTATCGAGTAAGTCGTCGCGCGTTTGCACGCGTCCACGGCGTTCGATCAGGGTTATGAGTAGCTTAAATTCTGTGCCCGTCAATTCCAATGGGTCACCGTTTAACAGAGCCTGATGTGCGGCTTTATCGATAGATATTGGTCCCGTATGTAACCAGGCATCAGTTATTGATTGTCCACTGTCCTGACTGCGCCGCAGAATCGCCTGTGCCCTCAAGACGAGTTCGCGCGGGGAAAAGGGTTTGACAACGTAGTCATCGGCTCCCAATTCCAATCCCACAATGCGATCTACTTCCTCTTTGCGCGCGGTCAACATTAAGATGGGTATGTGACGGGTTCGAGCATCTTGTTTTAATTGTCTGCACATGTCCAGTCCGTCGATGCCCGGTAGCATCAGGTCCAGTATGATCAAATCTGGCAGAATCTCCTGAACGCTCTGGAGGGCACGCTCGGCATCTTCTGCTGTTTCAACATCTAATCCAGCCTGATCGAGGTTGTAGCGCACCATTTCCAAAATATCGGGTTCGTCTTCAACCACCAGAATTTTATTCATTTTAATCTCCTGGTATGAAAATGTACATATTTCTACAGTATAAATATAATAAGGTGGTCAAGTTATTGTGACTGTTTGAGAACAAAAACCATGTCAATGGCTTGTAATTGTTCGGTCAGCGTATCCAGGGCGTTCAGTTCAGACAGGTTGAGAGGTGTTTGCAATAGGCGCTGAATATCTCGATGGTCAAAGATGCGTTGCGGTGGCGCTTCGTAGCCTTTTGCTTCTACGTGGATCTGGCTGGTCGCAGGTACCCAAATTTGAAATGTTCCGCGTCGGGCTACTGTCTGCAGGACTGTTCTGCCAATGGGATCAATTGCTCGAACAATGGCCTGGGGTACGGGAGAATTGTCGCTCATTTCTATTTTCCCCTGTACTATAGCCTGAACAGGTTGGGGAGGCGCGAAATTTTTTGTTTCGAAGTAGATCGGATTCGTCAATGCCACGCGCGATGTGTCTGCACCATAGCACCGGGCGAGGTACCAGCAGTTGACAGTATCTTCGAGTGTTATTGAGGTCCGATATTTTCGCGGCTGTTTTTTCAAATCCCAACTCTGGATTATTTGTGCATTGCGGATTAGTTCAATGCGCGTCAAATACGCATCGGATTTTGCGGCTGCCCAGGCGTGAATTGTTGCCCGTCTTTTGTGGCCTGCTGGCAATTGGTCGCCGGGTCCGGCTGCAAAGATGGATAGTGAGATTAGAGGCCCGTTGGTTATCATATTTTGTCCGCTGGCGATTGCGCGCATCAGTTTATCAGCGGTCAGGTTGCCGGGCACATGTGTGTATGTGCGAAAATGTTCGTCGAAAAAAGCTGTGCCGGCAATGCGATACCCCCGATTGAGCAGTGCAAACCAGATTGCTCGCGCGTCGGGTTGTGCGATATCGAGTGCGTCAAAAGCAGGGCCAGTGAGTATATCGAATAACGATGTGCCCAGAATATCTGTATAGCCGGTAATACCGCGGTCTAAACGCGCCTGGGCATGTACTTCAAATCCGGCTTGCTCGGGAGTAAATAGGCTCGTGGTGCCCAACACCCATTGTTCTCCCCCGCGGGTTTCGACATATTTGCCGGGTAGTGTCAGTATTGCGTCTCCATTCACCTGCCCTGGTAGAGCTGCCCAGTCCAGTCCGCGTGCCCGCGCATCATTGCTGTTGAGAAGATCACCTGCCACCCATCCTCGTGCATGGAGATCTCCCCATGGTTTGAAGGACAGTTCTACCATGTGTTCACGACCAGGTGCGAGGTGCAAGACCTGTGGTTCTGGCGACAGGTGCGCGAAACCGCGCATTGCGGATACGGTGATTGTTTGAGGTGGTACATCAATTGCAAATGCACTGTCGGCAACAAAACCGCGTTCTGCAAATCCCGTTTGTAAAATAGTACCCAGAGAATCGGCGACGATTACTCTGCCCAGCAGGGGTTGCCCGGTTTCGGCATTGAAGAGACGCCCGCGCAATCGGGTCGCTTTTTTGTCGCCAATGTATGCCCTGGCGCTGAGGTGGGCCAACCGCGCCCTCACATAGACGCCGCCCACGTTTTCATCGGCGTCGCGCAATGTTGCTGTCGCTGTGCCATTTCTCATTTGTGCCCAGGGGGTTATTTGCCCGCGACTCGCTTCGAAGATGACCACGGCTCCATCATGAGAAACCACACTGTCCTGTTGAGTGACCTGGTGAGGTAGTGCGACAACGCCGTCGCGTATTGTTACGCGTACTCTTGAGACGCGCGCGCCCTGTGTGGGAAAATCCGTTGCTTTTAATTCAAGACCAGGGGGCATGCGCGATGCAATTTTGTGCAGACGCACATCGTCAAAAGCCGCTTCTTTTCCGTCTATAAGACAAATTATACGCCCAAATATGGCTTTTGTGGGCACCACAAATGTCTCTGCCCATTGCGTCCACGACGCGCTTGTTACTTCTGTTGTTATTCTGCTTTCGCCCACCGGCGTCTGATCTTCTGCCAACCATCGGATGCGTGCAGAAGCTCTTGCGCTGTCGGTACGCGCCCATCCGGTTAAGACATAAACACCCCCTGGCTGAATACCGACGGGATCGCTGATCAGTGCGGTGGGTTCGCCCCGCGGGCCACCTATCATAAGGACTGAGATTTTGCCGCTGTGGGCGCGTTCGCGTTCGACCATGACCCGCGTGGAATCGGGTACGGGTACCCAATTTATAGGCATTTGAGATGCTGTGATTTGTTCAAACCCCCCGTTGGGCACTTCTGCCCAAAGGTGTGCGGTAAGAGAGAAAAAGAAAAACAGGTACCATACACGGATCATACTCTTGTATCCTTTTTATTCCATGACGAATTGTATATCATCCGCCCAGGGATCTGCCCGCGTCAGGCGCACACTTATGCGTTCACCCACGCGGATTTGTCCCGATAGGCGCATGTCAACTTGCAGGGCATAGTCCAGGACTTCGACTCGGGCGCGGTGATCCCATGTATTTAGCACGAGTGCGTCAAATACCTGTCCTCTGTATTGCGAGAGATGGTGGAATATCCAGTAGCGCTCTCTCCGCTGTTCCAGGCGATTGATCAGGCGGAGGCGTTCTTCGAGGTAGGGATATAGGGTCGTCAGGTCATCTATAGAATAGGGTAAGGCTTTATTGTCGATGATGGCGACGAGTTGTCGTTGTGATACCAGGTCTATGAATCGCCTCAGGGGAGATGTGGTCTGGCAATAGGGTTCTACGCCCAGGCCACCGTGCAGGCCGGGCTGTAGTGAGATTGCAGCTGCGCGCATGCGCGTGAGTGTCTGATAGCGGTGTACTTGCTCGCTATCCGTGGGTTCTAAATCGGAGAGGTCGGGTGCGTCCTGTACGCGAAAGATCGCAGGCGCATTTTGTTCAACACACAATTTGGCGGCTTCGACATTGGCTTTGACCATTAGTTCGCTGACCAGCAAATCAGCTCTGGAGTCGCGTTTTTTTATTCCGATGTTTACGGTTCCGTCAGCCGAGATATTCACGCGGCGGTCAACCTGATCAACCGCTATAGCACCAGCTTCTACGCGCTTTATCAAGAGCGATTCTGCCGCGTCAAATAGGGCTGATAATATCGCGTGCCTGGGGTGCGTCGCATCGTCGAGTATTGCGTCTGCTTCATCATAACTCAGTTTTTCGCAACATCGGATGACGGAAAGTGTCCAGGTCGGGGTTTCCATTGCGCCATCTGATCCCACATCCCACAAGAGGCTGACGGCCAACCGGTTTTCATGCGGGATAAGACTGCCCAGATTTTCCGATAGAACGGGCGGCAACATGGGGTATTTTGCCTCTGGGAAGTAGAGGCTTGCGCCGCGGTTTCTGGCTTCTTCATCGAGGGCTGAATGCGCGGGGATTAACGAGGAGACGTCGGTAATATGCACGCCGATTTGATAGCTGCCGTCTTCCCGAAATTGGACTGATATCGCATCGTCCATATCTGTTGTCGATGCGTCGTCAATGGTCACGGCATCCAGGTACGTCAGATCTTGGCGATTTGCAAATGCATCGCTTTTACACATTGCCTGGATCGCGTCCGCTTCTTTGATTAATATGTCGGGAAAATTCAGAGGTACATCTTCGCGCATCAGTTCGACAGAGGCATGCCGATCCCATACGCCTTCGGCGACTAAGCGATCAAAAGCTTTCCGCGCAGAGATGGTCTCGCCGGCCAGGCGTTCCAAAGCGTGTGCATATTTGCTCTGTTCGCCGTGTAGTGCGACGTCTTTTATCCGTTCGATCCATTCGTCTTTGCCGGTGCCCTGAAACTGAAGCCATTTCAAGAATGCCTCTCGTTCCGCTTCTCGTTCTTTGTCGCGAGCGACTATTTCCAATCTGTGGCTGACTTCTGTCCGATCTACCGCGCGAAATCCCCGTCCTTCGGCATCGAAATGGACACTTGTTTCCAGTGCGACTAAGAATGCCGACATTTGTTCCGATGTCGGCGTGTGATTGTAATGCAATTCGGCCAGTTCATTCAGGTCCCAGATTTCATCTTCTTCTACGACGAGTTCCCACAGGTCGCCAAGGTCAATGTCGGCGCTTGTGGTTTCTGCCCGGTTGAGCCACGCTGTGCCGGCTGTTTTGTCCTTTCCGATGTGTCCGGTCGTCTGAAGTATATTTTCTATGGGTACATTGTGCGATGTACGCGCCGATACCGCAAATCTGGCTCTGGTATGCGAGATGTTGACACATAGGCCCGCCATTAGCCGGTTTCTGTAGCGGAACAAAGTTATTTCGTTTTCTTTGGGTAAGGCGTTCATAGACTATCTGTGTGCATCAAGTAAAACGGCAGACGATACAATCCGTCTGCCGCTGTGTCAATGCATCCCTATATTGTGGGCAATAATGCTTCGGGATGTTTTCGCGCATCCACATTGGTATGGATTTGTGCGATTGTCCCGTCGGGTGCAATGAGGTATGTCATGCGTTTGGCAGCGCGGTCCGATGCCGATTGACAAGCCCCGTAAGAGAGACAGATTTCGCGTTCTGTGTCGCACAATAAGGGATATTCAAATTCCTGTGTTTTTGCAAATTTGGCATTGGCTTCTACACTGTCTGTGCTCACGCCCAGAATTTGCACATTTCTATCTGCATAGTCACGGATTCGCTCCTGGAATCCCACACCTTCAGCCGTTCAGCCACCCGTGCTTGCTCTGGGATAAAACCAGAGTACGACGGTTTTTCCGCGATAATCACTGAGTTTTACTTCACTGCCTGTGTGGTCTTTGACCAGAAAATCAGGCGCGATATCGCCAACATCGAGCATTATGACCTCCTGAAAAAGTTTGGGGTTTTGGAAACGGTGGGAATATAGGCAAACGGGATGTGTAAATCCAGTGGGAAAGTGAGAAGTAAAAGCCGAAACAAGCCTTTACCGCATTCCCGGTTCTGTGTATCTTGGGATTGATAACTGATGACTGAGGATTATACATGAAAATTGCACATATTTCCGATTTCCATCTTCGCCACTATCTCGAGGGCGATGATGTCAGGTGCGGGCCTGATCTCATAACCGAAGCCGCACGTCATATTGCCGCGCATGCTCCCGATCTGGTCGCTGTGACGGGTGATCTGGTCGATTATCCGCTCGATGCATTAGACGATCCCGATACGGTTGCGCTGGGAGAGAAAGATCTTTTTCTCGTGCGCGAATGTTTTGACAGTCTTTCCTGTCCCGTTGCGTATGTGTATGGCAATCACGATCATCCCGCGTCTTTTCGCCGCGTTTTTTCCGATCAGCTCTCTGATTTTGATGTGGAGGGTTTTCGCGTGGTCACTTTTTTTGATGAGGAGGGGGATCACTATGTGCCGCGGCGCGTTGGAGAGGATCGCGCGCGGTTTCAATCTGTGTTGTCAGATGGCGATCCGCGGCCGCAGATTCACTTGCAACACTATTTGATTTTTCCCGAGCATAACGGAGGGTATCCATATAATTATGGCGATGCGACGGAGTTGAAAGGTGCACTGCTCGCGGATTCGCGCCGCAAGCTCGTGCTTAGCGGGCATTATCACAAGGGGGAGGATCTTATGTCGGAAGGTCACGTTTTTTTTGCGACGGCGCGCGCTTTTTGCGATCCTCCCCATCCCTTTCGCGTGTACGAGATTGCTGATGCGGATATTACACAGGCTGAGTACACCCTGTGAGTGGAGGTTGTATGGCTTTCAAGGCGCGATATGTTTTTATACTTCTTGCTGCGATCGTTTTGGGGATCTGCGTTTTTGCAATTTTCCTGGATTACCGAGATGATTTTCACCGCGCTCTCAATGTGCCCCCAACTTCGCATTATGCCGATGATGTACCCAATTTGGTTACGGCGTATTACACGCGGTCAGATGTATCAGATATAGAGTGGACCCTTTCCGAAGCGCTTGCGCCCGATCAGACGATTCGCCGTCTGGTTTTTGCACTTTTGCTCGCGTACACACCACAGGAGGAGCGCATTGCCGCATTTTTGCATTACGCGGCTTTTGGTCCTGTGCAAGGTCTTGAGCGGGCTGCCCAATATCATTTTGATATTCACCATTCAAAGCTCACGGCTGGCGAGGTTTTGCTGCTGTGCGATCTGGCGCAGGGTGCGGATGTTCCGATGAATGATCCCATTGCCGCGTTGGAGCGACGGGATGCGCTTTTGTCCGATTTGTACGCGCGCGGTTTTTTGTCCCACGATGTTTATCGCAGTGAGCGCGACCGCGCGCTGTCCCTTTCTGTCAATCCCATACCGGTGAAGTGATGGCTCACGGTGAGGATGTGGTAAAAAACAAAGGGTTTATTGCGTATGTCAAAAACAAAATGGTGTGCAAAACTCGATTATGCGAAAACAATTGCCGATCCATTGCGCCGTCGGCTCTATGTTTGCGCGCTTGTGGCCGCAGCATTGCCGCAAGCGAAAGAGTTGCCTTATGTCATCGTTGGTGGCAATGCCCTGGAGTTCTATACACTTGGTGCTTATGCCACTGTGGATGTCGATCTCGTGAGTGCAAGGCGAACCGAGATTGGCAATTTGTTGGAAAGCTGGGGGTTTGACCAGACAGGCAGGCATTGGCATCACGTAGAGTTGGATATTGCGATTGAGATTCCCGATGATGTCCTCGCGGGATCTGAAGATAAGGTGACACAGGTCGAGATTGAGGATTTGACTGTCTATATCATCGGTGTGGAAGATCTCATCATTGATCGGCTGGGTGCTTATGTCCATTGGGATTCAACCGATGATGGAAATTGGGCGCAGGAACTCCTGGCTCTATACCAACAAGATATTGATTGGATATATCTCAAAACCCGTGCGCAAACAGAAGGCGTGATAGAGGCATTGATTGCGTTTAAAAATCAGGTAGAGGAGGACAGAGATTGAAAATTGTAAATTTTGATGAACACGTTCGAGAGATACGACCGCGTGCGAGACGCTATCAACTCGAGCAACGCACGCAGCGACGCCAGCGTCTGCCCCGTCGTCGTCCTCGAGACGCGGATGCACGTCGGGAGCTGATTCAGTTGGCGTTGAAACGCCGGGCGCAGTGGTTGGAAGACGGTAGATTAGAAAAGATCGGCCCCAGACACTATCGCTTGCATCTCGATTAGAGGCGGATGATGAATAGCGATACGCAGTCCTGGATGTGTAATTTTCTGGCGGGTCGCATTGGTTCCGCAGATCCGCTTGCGAGGGGTACGGAGATTGTGCATATCGAGGCGCATAAGGGGCGGCTTTATGCCGGGAATGGCTATTGGATGGATAATCCTTATACCGCGATTCCCTGGGCGCAGGTTCTGGCAATTGATTCACCGTCTGATAAGTGGCGTATAGACTACAGTCTGGGGGCGTCGCATCTGCGGGTTACTGCGCTGAAGTCGGTGGTATTTGAAACTGATGACTTGGGAAATCCTCTGTCCGAGAGAGTAAATCTTTTGCTGGCTGGTTCTGACCGGCGCAGGGGCGTTCTCGGGATGGGCGAGTCGAATATTTTTACGCGAGACGATGACAGTGGTTCGTGGGTGAGGACTACGCTTCAGTCCGGTAGGGGATACCGGTGCATGGTGCGCGCGTTTTTTGTTCATCGCGATCGCGTGACAGGGGTGGATCGCATTTTTGTTTCTGCGGGGCAGTTGGGGATTTATTCGGGGGTGTATGATCCGGCTCAGTTGGGGAAGATTCGATGGGATGAGGCATCCGAGTTTGGGCCGATTGTAGCGCGTCCTATGTCTTTCGCAGAGGCAAATGGCGTTTTGTACGCGTCGATTGGGACGTCGGTTTATCGCCGCGTGGATGGGCAAGTACCTGTTTGGGAGGAGGTTTACACGGATGATACGCCGTATAGTTTTGAACAGGCTGGTATCCGCGGTTTGACGGCGATTCCCTCTCCGGGAGGGGATGGTGCGTCTCTTTTGTTTTCTCATACAGATCGCATTATTCGCCTGGATCCGGAGGCGGATTATGCAGCGACTGTTGAGTTGAGGATCGATGCGTTGCTCAATAAGGCGTGGCGGCGTTCTATTAGAGGCCGAAGTATTATTGCCGCGTATAGCGATATGGTGCCTGTTACCGATTCTGCGACGGGACAGACCGTTCATTTGATGGGTGTTCAGTCAAAGGTGAATGGGGGACAAACTTTTGGGGAGTGGTATCCGGGCGCGGCTTATTTGATCCGATATCCCGATTTGAGCTATCAGGTTAAGGAGGTGAATGGGCGATGGAAACCAGGCGATCCGTTTCTGGTGGCGATACGCACGATTGCATTGTCGCCTTTTTCAGAGGATGCGGGTCAATTTCTCTATTTTGGCGGTTTTGACGCAAATTTCCTTGATGCGCACGATACTGCGTGGATTTACCGCGCGCATGTGGATACGGTTTTGGAGTTTTAGATGTCGTTGCTTACGGGCAAGGTCAGCGATTTTTTGAAGATTGGTGTTGCGGCTGCTGGGCGCGGGGATTTGGAGACTGTGCGGACGGTGCTGGCGGAGCGGCCAGACTGGTTGTTGCGCGTTGGGTCGCACGGGCGGACGATGCTTTGGGAAGCGGCGTACCGGGGTCGGCTGGCGATGGTCGAATGGTTGCTCGACCGGGGTGCGGATGTGCATGCGTGGGGTTGTCATTTTACGCCGTTGCTGGTGGATATTTCGCCTTATTGTGCGGCGCGGTTTAAGAATCACGATGCGGTTGCCGATGTGTTGTGGGCGCGGGGTGCTACTGCTGATATCTATACGTTTGCGTATCTGGGGGATGGGGATGCGGTGGCCGAGTGCCTGCACCGCGATCCGGGTCTCGCCACTGCGGAGCGGGCGCAGCACGATACGAATGTCCACGCTACGGTGTTGCACTATGCGGTTGGTGCTGGTTATCTGGATATTGTTTGTTTGTTGCTCGAGCGTGGTGCAGATCCG
>JAPOXY010000226.1 GCA_026706845.1 Gemmatimonadota bacterium | reverse complement strand
AATATCCGTTACGACTGCCCAGTCGACGAGATATGGATGCAGTTCGGTCGCCCAACCATTCTCGGATGATGGAAAATAATAGGGCGCACCGATGTTCGCGATCATGTGCGCCATAAAGTAGCTGGGCAGAGCCGATCCGATCAGGGCCATTGCAAAGATGACGAGAAGCTCGGCTCTTGTGAGCATGGCCTTCGGGCGGATGGCCTGGATGACTTTGTTGAGGATGACAGCGATGATGAAGAAGGGAACCATCACGCCCCAGGGCAGATGGTCCTGCGCCATCTTGGTCGTATGACCGATGTGACGCGTATAGTGACCGCCCCAGGCCATGAAAGTCACACACAGCGTACCCAGCGCAATGGATCGAGCCGTTATGGCGTGCCGAAGTGGACGAATCTCCGGTTCAGCTATGGGTTGTTGTACCTCGGCCAATCAGAATCTCCAGGTCTATTGCTTGCCCATTCCCAATCCTCAGACCATGCGGGATCTCGCCATACCTCGGGCTTTCTCTGTCGGATGTCGAGAATTCTCATTGCCATCCTCAGGTCTTGTGAGACTTTAATTTTTATTCCTATTTTCGTGGTCTGGATATACAGCATTGAACACACGCGTTACCACATCGGGCGATGTCCGATTCTCAAAAGCCTCTAAAACCGGATCATTGGTTTCCCGCATTTGAGCCTGTAGAATCGCCCGTATTTCATCAGCTTTTGCACTGTATTCCGGGTCGTCAATCAAGTTTTTCAAACAATTGGGGTCCTGCTCCAAATCGTATAACTCTTCCGGTACGCGATACCGAAACATCCGCACCCGTTCCGCAATATCTGGATTTCCCGGTGCAGCCTCCTCCATTGCGTGCATTGTCAAGCCTTCATTGTTATTGCGGTACCGATAGTCATCTCGCACCCACATATTAAAGATGTATCCAAACTGATGATCCTGCACACATCGCATCGGCGTTGCTGCGCCACCAGCCTTAGAATCGATCTGTGTAAATACATGCTCCCTGCCTTTCTGCTTTTCACCTTTCAGTAGCGGCACAAAAGATTGCCCATCCACACCATCCAAAGCAGGCATACCAATTGCGTCTAACGCGGTCGGCAAGAAGTCAATGCCCGACATCAGTTCACTACATGTTGTACCCTCTTTTGCAACACCGGGCCACCGCACCAGCCACGGTGTGCGCGTACTCGCCAGATATACATTACACTTGGCAAACGGCACGGCCATCCCGTTATCCGACAAAAAAGCGACCAGTGTATTGTCTCGCAATCCTGCCTCTTCCAAAGCATTCATCACCGCCCCAAATGTATCATCCAGGCGTCTCACCGAATTGTAATACCACGAAAGTTCTTTGCGAATCAATGGAAGATCAGGCAAGAATCCGGGCACTTCAATTTCATTGGGGCTATACAACCGCGATGGCACCTCAGCACCACCCTTTGGTCCTTCATCTGGATTATAAAATGGTCGATGAGGATCATGAGAGTTCACCATAAAATAAAAGGGTTTGTCGGCGCTTTTACAGTTCTCGAAAAATTTCTTACAATACGCCCCATACTTCTGAGGGCTACGGCCAAACCCCAGGTCTTCTTGATCCCGACTAAAATCCCATGTAATCGACTCTTTTGGGGTTGAATGATTCACTTTTCCGAGAAGGCCAGTCATATACCCCGCATCACTCAATATTTCGATGATCGTCGGTGTGTCCTCAAATGTATGAAAGAACCCCATTCCACCATTGTTATAACTATAGCGCCCGGTGTTCAACACATTGCGACTTGGCATACAAATGGCAACATTCACATGCCCATGACTGAATCGCATGCCCTCTGCAGCAAATGCATCCAGGTTGGGGGAAATATCTGGCACGTTTGATCCAAAACAACCGAGTGAATCGCAACCCAAATCATCTGCTGTAAACAGCAGGATATTTAATTTACCTACCATACGATCCTCACTTCTTCAAATCTTTGTCTGTCAATTTATCCGATAATTTTCCAGAGCATCCACATTGAGTTCACATCCAAGTCCCGGCTTTGTTGGAACAATGGCTTCGCCCTTTTCAAATTGGATGCCATCCACAATCAAGTCATCTTCCCGCGTCCAACTCCCGACAAAATCACTGGGCATAACGCAATTTCGCGGCACACTCGCCGCGTGAAGATAGGCCATTTCCATTATGCCGAGGTCATTTCCAGATCCATGCCAGCAGGGAATACCAGCGGCATCGGCAATTGCCGCGTTATGGACAAATTGCCACATGCTGCCCCCCAGATTGAAAATATCTACTGCTTCCACCTTGATTGCGTTGATGATGTCGTGGGGATTCGCCAGATGCAATGCGACTGGAATTGTCGTTGCCGCTCTTAGTTGACAATACCAATCCAGGTTCCATTTCGCCATTGGATCTTCGAGCACGCCGACATTGCCGACTGCTTCGAATTGTTTTGCCAATGCGATGGCTTCTGCCGGGCGATAAAATCTCTGATTAGGATCAATTGTGCATTTGAATGACGCATCTGTGGCCTCCAGGATTGCCTGCACGCGAGCGACTATTGGTTCATCCGAGGTACATTTCATTTTTACACCGTGAAATCCGCGGTCGTAACCGAGCCGCGCATTAAGGGCTGAGTCTTCGGGCGTTTGATGACCGATCCAGTAATCCGCTGGTACGCGGTCTCTGTACGCACCGCCGAGCAGTTCGTGGACGGGGCAGTTTCGGATTTTGCCCACGATATCAAAAACAGCCATTTCAAAAGCCTCGTAACCCGCGCCAGTTCCCCAGCCGGTCAAATTCTCCCAATCGCGTGTGCCGCCCCCATCTTCAGATACAACCGGATCTCTGAAGGGCAGGACTGTGTTGCGGTGCGTGGCGGCGTCTCTGAATACGTTTTGCAGGCTCAGTTTGAGAGGGTCTCTTCCTTTGAGCTGGTTAAATCCCTGCCGAATTGCTCCTTCAGGCGTCCCGCGCGAGGTTTCTCCCAGTCCGTAAATCCCTTCATCGGTATTTAGCCTGATGATGTGTTTGGGGACCTGGTCCCAGCCCGCAGGGCCAAATGATGCGCTGTGTACACGGCCGGGTATGGTTGGGACAACGACTGTAATGATGTCAATGGATGCGATTTTCATGGCGTTTTTTTTGCAAATGTGCGAGAAGTTCCGGATTGAGTGATGCCTATATGCTCCGCCCGCCATCTACAATGAGATTTTCTCCTGTAACAAAGGGGCTGAGGATGAGTCCGAGGATGGCGTCGGCACAGTCTTCACCGGTTGCAACGCGGCCCATTGGCGTGGCTTCCAGGTGGAGTTTGCGGAATGCGTCCCAGCCGATTCCCCAGCGCGTATCGACAAAGCCCGGGGAGATGGCGTTGACCTGAATATCGGGTGCTTGACTGGTAGCCAGAGAATTCGTCAGGCATATCAGCGCGGCTTTGGATGCGGAATAGGCAATTGAACTGCCCTTTCCAGAGATACCGGAAATGGAAGCGACGTTGACGATGCTTCCACCGCCACTTTCTTTCATTTTTGGGATTGCTGCCCTGGCTGCGAAGAAGGCGCCCTTTACATTGACGGCCATTGCGCGATCCCAATCGTCCTCTTTCAGGTTTTCCAGGTCTTCCAGGGGTACGAACCGCGTCATGCCCGCGCTGTTGACGAGAATGTCGAGGCGGCCGAGTTCATCGACTACGCGATCTACCATTTCCCGAACGGCTGAGTCTTCCGATACGTCTGCTTTGACGGCGATGGCTTTGCGCCCCAGTGCTTCGATATCCGCACAGGTTTTGTTGGCGTCATCTTCAGATCGGCTGTAGTTGACGGCGACGTCTGCGCCTTCTGTGGCGAATAGCAGCGACGTCGCGCGACCGATGCCCGTTCCTCCTCCAGTGACAAGTGCTACTTTGCCATCGAGTTTTCCCATGGTGACTCCCTTCAATATTGTGTGTGTAAAATCGCTTAAATTAGGCGAAGATATACCCAAATGTCAATTGGGTTTTCAGGGCTGCCGCTCCCAGGTGAGCAGATTTTTGACCATAGCGCGAATGCGTGGATGATCGCTGTTTCGGAAGTGATCGTGCAGCCTGTCGGCACCCTGATTGTGTTTGCACAGGGCTTCGTAGTGTACAGAGGTTTCGGGTCGAGAGGCGAATTTCATCGCAATATAACTGCGCCCTTCTCGCTTGTCGTACACTGCGTGGTACAGGTATTGATTGAAGAAGATCAGATCGCCCGGTTTGACCGATAAAATATAACCCGGTAATTCATTACCACGCACGCCAAAAACGTCCATACTGGTGCCCGATGTCTGGGGCTGAAGTGCCAGCAAGGGGCAGTGAAAATGGGGCAAATGGGAACCCGGGATGACCCGCAGCGCGCCCGTATCTCGATCCATCTCCTGTAGATATATCATAATTTTGATGCGCGTGTAGTTCAGATCGATCTGCCCGGCCCGATCGCTGTGCCACTCGTGGTTGTTGGTCTCGTTAAAACTACCGCGATTGCCTTCAGATTGCCCCCATACAAAACCCGGTCCCAATAGATCTTCGATGGGTTCCCAGATGCGGTCGTCCCGGGGCAATTGTGATAAGATGGGGCGTCTTTCGATAAAGGGCACAATGGCTTGATAGCTGGTCGCTTCAGGGCGCGTTTGCAAATCTTCACGCCACAGAGATTCCGCCTCAGCGGTGATCACCTTCATTTCAGCAGATGAGAAGACCCGACGCAGAGCCAGAAATCCAAAAGTATCAAAGTACGCTTTTTGCTGGTCGCTCAACACTGTGGACTCCTTTTAACGGTTTTACAGGGTCTGGTAGTATATGCGAAAAAGGAAGTGTATTAAAGTGGAAATTGACGTCGTTCGATTCTGATGCGGCGTCTTTTTTTATTTTCTTTTTTGAATTTGATACCATATTGGAATAACGAGACGATTTCAATACAAGATACAGGAGATTCGGCCATGACCCCCGAAGAAAAATTCATGTTTGACCTCGAAGGTTATCTCGTCGTCAGAAACGTGCTCTCCAAAGAGGAAGTTGATCAATGCAATGAAGTTGCAGACCGCATCGCGCGCGACCAGTTTGAAATCTATCGAGACGATGGGCTAAAACTCGCCCGGAATATCACGCTGTGGGATCCCTGCGTTCAGGGTCTCATAGATCATCCCAAAATTATCCCTTATTTGATCGGACTTTTGGGACCGAGTATCCACTTTGATCAGGATTATTGCATTTTTTTGGACAAAGGCGGTTCCAAAGGTCCGCTGCACGCCGGTACGATGAAATCGAAAACGGAATTATTCCCATTTTTTTACACGTATCGCGACGGCATCATGCGCAATGGTTTGACAACACTGGTCTATGCGCTCACGCCCGTGCGAAAGGGCGATGGCGGTTTTTGCTGTATTCCAGGCTCGCACAAGTCCAACTTCCAACTCGATATCCCCGAGGATGTTATGTATTTCAGGCGGCCCGCCCATTATGTCGTACAACCCGAATTGGAGCCGGGTGACCTGATCATTTTTACGGAGGCGACAGTGCACGGCACTATGCCCTGGACAGCCAATCACGAACGCAGATCATTTCTCTTTAAATACAACCCCGGGAATACGATTTCATGGGCGAATTATTACAATATAGATGACTACGATCACTTGACCGAGAACCAAAAACGCATGATGATGCCGCCGGGGAGCCATGGTCCACAGAAGCCTCCAAGGCTTGAAGTCATTGCGCCATGATACACAAAGGAGACGGCGATGAAAGCAGCTATTTATTGCGGGCCGCATGATATCCAGGTGGCAGATGTGCCAGAGCCGGAAATCAATGCAAATGAGATTCTGGTGAGGGTGAAGGCGTGTGGGATCTGTGGATCGGATCTGCACGCTTATCGCATCGGGCTGTTTGAAGATTCTTTGGGACGTCCGATAGAGAAGGGCCTCATTATGGGGCACGAGTTTAGCGGTGAGGTTGTGGAAACGGGGCGAGATGTGCAGCGGTTTCAAGTGGGCGACCACATTTCTGGTGGGGGATTGGGTGGGTTTGCCGAATATCTTCCCCTGGAAGTCAATCCCGATCGTCCCTACAGGTTGCCCAAATCGATTAGCTTTGAAGAAGGCGCGATGATGGAGCCTCTCGCCACGTCGATACACGCAGTGGGTCTGGCAAAACCCATTGAAGGGGAAACCGTTGTTATTCTGGGCGTTGGGATTATTGGCCTGGGATGTATCCAGGTCATTCGGGCAACGGCGGGTGGGCGCATTATTGCGGTTGATACGTCGCCAAAACGGTTGGCTATGGCGCGCCAGTTGGGTGCAGATGAGATAGTGAATTTGACGGAAGTAGATCCCGTTGAAGCTGTTATTGAACTCACGGGCGGTGAGAGACCGGTGGAAAGATTCGGTGCGCGGGGAGGAAATGCCGATGTGGTGATCGATTCTGCTGGTGCGAAAGCCTCGCCCAATCAGGGTTTGACGATGCTAAAACAACAAAATGGTCGCCTCGTTCCCGTCGCATTATTCGAAGATCAACCCGAACTCGACTTTAACCAGGTGGTGCGCAAGCAAGTGACGCTTCAAGGGTCCTGGTCATGGACCCCCGATGATTACAGGCGGGGAATTGAACTCGTCAGGAGTGGGAAAATTGATCGGAAACCACTCGTTTCCCACGCTTTTCCTCTCGATCAAGCACCCGAAGCGTTTGCGACACAGGCAAAGCCAGGTGCCGCCATCAAAATTTTGTTAAAACCGTGAATAATAATAAAAATGGAATGGATAAATGAAGATCACAGATCTCACGCTCACGCTCTTCAAATGGGAAGGAATCCCTGCTGGCATTGCCAAACGCCACACCGGTCCCATAGGTGGCGATAGCCAGCTTGGTCTGCTCACGATCATTACCGACGAGGGGGTCGAAGGCCACGCCTTCCTCGGATCCTCAGGGCGCAGTGCCGAGTTCGATGCTGGATCCCTCATCCATTACTTGAAGCCAATCGTCATGGACCAGAATCCACTGGACCGCGAACGACTGTTCGAACTCATGATTCTCATCCAGCGCAACACGACCCTGCGTGCCGTCGGCGCAGTAGATGTCGCACTATGGGATCTTGCTGGCAAGGTTGCAGGCCTGTCAATCCACCAGCTTCTCGGCA
>JAPOXY010000225.1 GCA_026706845.1 Gemmatimonadota bacterium | reverse complement strand
AACAACAGACCCTTAGATAATAGACCCCACATAGCACCTCATCGTCCTTATCACAAAAAACAGAGCGTATAGTCGTTTTGCCCTTTTCCAGGCTCAAAGTAGCACTTACAGTTGCGTCGTTCTGCCCGACGGCTATCTCTCTATTCTGTCCCTCCACGGCGAGTATTGCCTTCGTTATCGGCAAGCTTATACCTTCTGGAAAGATGTCATCTTCCGCTCGGTATTCATCCAATCCGCCTGCGATGGCGGTCTCTGCTTCAGGCGGCCAGCGACGCATCTCAAAGGTGTACTCACCTGCTTTCTCGATCTCAATGTGCCAATCGCCCATGATGCGAGCTCCCTGGCGAACAGAACGCTGAGGCGTATTATTTACCTCACCTTCGTAATCATCCCAGTCAAAGAGACACAAATCGACAACTTGCGTATTCTCACCACCCACAGGAAACGCGTTCACTCGCTGGATACTCGGTTCAATACCTTGCCACCATGCTTCATAGTGTCTCTTTAGCTCAGCCACTATTTCAGGAAATTCATCCGAAATGTCATTCTCCTGGGCGGAGTCGTTCCCGATATCGTACAACTCCTTCCCGGAAATAAGTCTCCAATTCTGCCAGATAACACACGCATCATGTTTTTGCGGCACGGGCGGACGCCTGGTGAACTGGACCACAAGTTTCCGTTCGTTGAGTGTTTCGCTCTCACCGCCGAGAAGGATCGAGGTCAAGTCCACGCCATCGCAGTAAAAACCTTCGGGTGCATCGAGTCTACACAGTGCCATTAATGTGGGCAGAATATCTTGAACTTGGGTCACTTGCTTTAGATCCTGGCCATGATTGAGGTTCCTCTTTGGCCAGCGGATAAAACTCGGGACGCGATGACCGCCTTCGAAAAGCGTGCCCTTGCTGCCCCGCATACCTGCATTGTAGTATTCCACACCTGCCGTACCGCCATTGTCGGTCATGAACATCAAGATCGTATTCTCTTTCAGTTCATTTTCTTCCAGGAACTCGTCTAGCCGAGTGATATTCTCATCTATATTGGCAATCATACCAAAAAAGCTGGACAGTTTATGTCCCAAATGCCGATACGGTTCACGGTATTGGTCGGGAACATAGTGAGGACCATGAGGACAATTTGTAGGAAGGTAGAGAAAGAATGGCGCCGAAGCCTCGCGGCATTCCTCTATAAAGGCAATGGCTTCACGAAACCACACATCGGTGCAATACCCCTTAAATTGTCTCACCTCGTCTTTATCCCAATAGTGATCATCGAAATAGTCGTTGTTCCAGTAATCCGGCGTCTGCGTAATGGCCGCACCTTTGTGGTGGATCGACGCATCAAAACCGCGATCATACGGACGAAAGGGATAATTGTCGCCGAGATGCCATTTTCCAAAATGCCCGGTCCGATAACCACTATCCCTGAAAATGTCGGCCATCGTTGGGATCTCAGGAAAAATGCACTCATGCCCATAAGCCCAGGAGTATGCACCGTTGCGCAAAGCATCACATCCCGTAAGCAACTGACTGCGCGTAGGCGTACAGATCGGCGCCACATGGAAGTTGTCCAGGCGGACACTTTCTTGACGTAGCTTGTCCATAGATGGCGTTTGAAGTTCCGGATTGCCATGGCAGGACAAGTCACCGTAGCCTTGATCATCGGTGAGAAGAATAATTACGTTTGGTCTATTCTCTTCCACGAGTAAAGCTCCCGGAAACGGTTCTTTCATTACTTTTCTACGGGGGGCCACAAATGCGTCGACACCCCACGCCTGGGTTCACCTGTTGTATTCCCACTCGTATAGTGCAGGGTCCGTCCGTGGTGAAAGGTTGCATCACCCGGTTCATACTCTACCACCACGGCCTGGCTTTCGTCCACAATCACTTCCAGTGCATTGTTAATCGGATTTTTGTGTTTCGCACTGATGTGTTCTGCAATCCCATTCAAGTGACTGCCGGGAATAAACTGTAAAGACCCCATTTCCTTTGTCGCCTTAGACAAAGCCAGCCAGCACGTCAGCGCCCGATGGTTCGCTTCACCCGGCCAACCATATCCCGCATCCTGGTGCCACAATAATTCCACCTGAGAGTGAGGTGGTTTGTAAATTAACTGATCGTACCGATAGTCAATATCCTCACCCAGCAACTCCTTTCCTATCTGCACAATGCGCTGTCGATATTCATGACCTTCCCACCCAGGTATCCTCAATGAAGGATTGCCAAGTTGCAGCGTCTTACCCGGTGCAATGCGGTCCTTCCAGGCCGGCACATCAAACTCATCACGAGTCGCCCGATCATAATCTCGTGCCAGTCCAGCAACCATCTCTTCATGAATCAGGTGCCGCACCACAACAAACCCATCGCGATGAAAAATATCGATCTGCTCCTGCGTCAGAATTCGCTCTGACATACCTATCACACCTTTCTCAAAGATATCACATAGATCATGATTCTATGGTTCTGTCATCTGGCAGACTCGCCCCGGCTGCGTTCCCATTCCTCAACGCTCATGTCCCCGGCGACGATGTGGCTATTGTCGCCGATGCGGTCTGGATGGCGCAGTTCCGGTTGATCCACAAACCTGGCGCGCAACGCCTTGTGTTGGTTCTCTGGCTGTAGCACATCCTCCTCGCCCTCGGCGAGGTGCCGATACAGCAGCTTCAGCTCCGGGGAGAACCTGGCGAAAACCTCTCGCGGCACGTAGGTCCTTAGTGTGTGGCCGCCCGAGTGCAAGTTGCCAAACTCATTCCCAGACAGCCACCATGGCGCATATCGGCACACCACCGCCGTGCGCTCGTGTTCGCTCTGGTTAAGCCCGGTCGAGTGCCAGCTCCTTGTGTCCTGCATAAAAACCGAGCCCGCCGGGGCAGAGACCTGGAATTCTCCTGGAATTGACGCACGCGCGTCGATGCCGTCGTCGGGACCTCGCGGGTTACGCGGGTCTTTGTGCGACCCCGGCACGATCCACGTGCCGCCGTTGAACGGGGTAACGTCTTCCGGACCGAGGTACCAGACCGTGGATAGTGCCATGCAGACGTCGGGGAAGGGCTGGGTGACTGCGCCGCAGTGCTTCCAGGGATGCTCGCTGTTTGGCCCATACGCGCTCAGATCGTGTGGCCAGTCAGAATGCCAACCGCGGTGCTTAAGCTGCTGCTCGGATAGCGGTTTCTTAGCCGGTCGCGACGACTTGTTGACCTCCGTCTGCAAAATACGAATGTGCGTATCGAGCATGGCTCTGGCAACCCGCAGTACGCGAGGCTCCGCGAGGTACTCGGCGAAGGTCTCGCACCGCGCGATATCGCACAGTTCGGCGTGCGGTGCCATAGGTGGCCGCACCGGGTCCTCGCGCCATCTTTCGAAGCGCTCAGGGCTGTCGTCGATCTCGGCATCGGGGTCTCTCTGACGCTCTATCTCTATGCGCTTGCGGCGCTCCGCCTCGCGGTCCTGTTGCAACAGCTCGCGACCCCGGTGCACACTCTCGCGCACCGCGTCGATCTGATCTTTGGGAATCACCCGCTCGATGACGCAGAACCCCTGGGTTCGCAGCGATTGCACATATCCCTCAATCTCTGCATCGCCCCCTTTGGGAATGCCCGTGCCGATGGAGTAAGGGACGCGCAGCCGCTCATCTAAATTTAAGTGTTTTGACATAATCAACTCACTGGTTTAAGGATTAAAAAAAGCTATGGCAGATGTATAATCTTCTTGTTCGGCCATATTTGGTTCTCTGGTTGAAAATGAAAAACTGGAGATGTGGCTCAACGAATCGGTCCTGGATAAGAACACGCCATCCCATTGCGGATGAGCATTCCCCGATCGGCCTGATTCGCCTTTTCAGCCATCTCATCGCGAAATGTGATCATGACACCGCCCCATCGCGTGCGATCGCTCGGATTTGGGGGACTCATATGCCACATATGCGCATGCCAGACCACCGCATCGCCCGGTCCCAAGGGCACAGGTTCAGGCGTCTTATCCTTTAAAAGCTCACGCGGAATCTCTGGGTGCAACCCATCATACTGCACGTGTTCGATCACGTCGCCTTTGTGGGCGCCTGGCATCACATGTAAACACCCATTCTCCAGATCGACAGTCTCCAGAGCCACCCAACAATTAAAATGTTCGCGCTTGTGTAGCCTGATGCCACGCGAGGCATCGCGCTCCCACAACCAAATGTCCTGGTGCCAGGGAACCGATTCGCCGATTCGAGCCTGCTTCGTAAAAAAACGCGTGCCTTGCACGCGAACATTCTCACCCAGAAAGCGTTGGTTCATTGCAATCACATTCTCTGCTGTCAACCACTCCTCCCAAAGCACCCGGCTATGAAGGTCCCGATCGCCCACAGCCCATACCGCCGCATCACCGTCAACACCTGTGTCATCTGCGCGATCAGTGGTCAATCTGAATCCTTCCGGCTTTTCTGCGATGACCCGTTCAAGTTCACTTCGCACGGCCTCAACTGCTTGGGCTGAAATCAGATTTCGAACCACAAAATAACCGCGCTCTTCAAACTGCGCCTCTGCATCTTCGGGGATATAAAACTCACTCATGTGCTACTCCTCCCTGGCGGTTGTACCATCTACAAGGGTATCCTAACTGTCACGAATTTACTCGCCCAAATTCTATTCTTTCTCTATTCCGACATATCATACAACGCGACGATATAGGGATGGTTGGGATCGTACGTCGTGAGTGGCTTAGGATTTTCCACCCGACCACAGGGACGTTGGTTCGCACCGGTAACGCCCGTGATGTCGTCTCCCAAATCCACGCGGGCTAATTCCGCTGCATCTTCGAGCTTCTGAACCACGTCAGGAACTTCGTCGTACTTATTATCCGTCTCCCCAATGTCGGCATCCAAATCGTACAACTCTTTGAGATGGAGATGCAGCTTATAGTCGCCACTCCGTATCGCATCAAGATTGCCCTCCTTGAAGTACAGAAATTCTTTGTATCCAGATGATGCGCCAGCTTCCTGCGTCATGAGCCCCAGCATCGTATGACCATCTCGAATGACGCCATCTTCAATATCGGCTCCAGTGATGTCAGCGAATGTCGGCAGGAAATCCATCATAGTGCTGATCTCGTTACAGATGGTGCCTGCAGGGATACGTGCAGGCCATTTCATAATGCAGTTCACCCGCTGCCCTCCTTCCCAGGTCGATCCCTTGAATCCACGCAAGGGTGTATTAACGCTCTTGCTTGCGCCACCATTATCGGATACAAAGATAATGAGTGTATCGTCCGTCAATCCGCACCGTTCAAGCTCGTATTCGAGCATCGCCAAACTCCAGTCGATATGCGCGACTGCTGCACCGAGGACGCCGTTCTCAGATTGTTTTTCGAAGACTTCCGGTACGAACAATGGGTTGTGTACATAGGTATGCGCGAAATAGAGAAAAAACGGCCGACCAGCGTTCTCTCTGATAAACGTCACGGCCTCCTCGGTATATCGTTCCGTAATGGAGGTCTGATCGGGCTGTTCCTGTACCACCACGCTATCTCGCATGAGCGGAAGAGGAACCTCAATATGTTCTGCCCACGCGACTCCGGGCCTCCGAGTTTGAAGCCCCATGTCGTTGCTATACGGTATCCCAAACCAGGAATCGAAACCATAATGAGCAGGTAAAAACTCAGGTTGATCGCCCACATGCCACTTTCCGATGACTTTTGTTGTGTACCCACCTCCCTTCAACACCGACGCAATCGTCTTCTCCTGGGGGTTCAACCCCTCTGCCTGCCCAGGAAACAACACCCCACGTTTTTCGATGACCTCTCCTGAACCATCGATTTTTCGAACGTCGAAAGCATGCATGTTGAGCCTTCGAGGGTATGCCCCAGCCAGCATTGCAGCTCTGGAAGGGGTGCATACTGGAGCGGCAGCGTAGAAATCGGTGAACCGTATGCCTTGTTCGGCCAACCGGTCGAGTGCTGGTGTTTTGTTGAGCGTTGATCCATAACAGCCGATATCGGCGTATCCTAAATCATCGCAATTTATGAGGATGATGTTCGGACTCTTTTTTGACATGGTTCACTCCAAGCAGGTTGGTATGACAAGAAACAGGTATGTCAGAAACGACCTTTCCATCATTCCTTTGCACCTTTTTTAAAACTGTCTAAGGTTTCACGGAGTTCTTTCACAACTTCAGGATGATCGTCTGCGACATTGTTCTTTTCGCCAATGTCGCGATCCAGATCGTATAACTCCAGCCCATTTGTTCCAAAATCCATCAGAAATCGATGGTCTTGTTCTGGTTTTCGCCCAGGAAGCAGCAACTTCCAATTTTCCTTTCTAATACCGACGCCCATATTGGCATCGCCTTCTCCCACTTGATCATAGATAAAGGTTTCTCGGCCTTCTTCGGCTTGCCCCAAAAGCAATGCGGTCTGATCAATGCCGTCAATCACGCGATCCATCGGTGGTTTGGTACCTGATAGTGCGGTAAAAGTCGGCATTAAATCAATCGTGGCCCAGAGCGCATCCGAGGTGCGCCCAGCCGGGACTTTACCCGGCCAACGGACAATACAGGGCACACGAGATCCAGCTTCATAAGCTGATCCCTTACCGGCGCGCAACGGCCCGGGATCGCCCCAAAAGATGGAACCCTCTGGGTGGCCTTTCTTGTTTTCATAGTACTTTGATTGGCACCACGGTCCGTTATCCGTAGTATAGATCACCAGTGTGTTGTCGCGCAGCCCCAGTGTGTCCAGCTTGTCGAGCAAACGTCCGGTCTCATGGTCTAACTCTTCAACCACATCCCCATATAGCCCGCCAGCCGATTTTCCCTTAAACTCAGGAGATGCATCGATGATTGTGTGCAACATCGTATGCGCCAGATAGAGCACAAACGGCTTGTTCGGATCTCGGAAATTCTCCAGAAAATCAATCGCTTTATCGGTGTACAGGCGAATCGTACAGCTCATGTCTTCAGTTTCACCAACCGCTTTGTTATTCTCGTGAAACTTTATATATCCGTTGTCGTTTGCGCCAAGAGTACCGTAATAATAATCAAACCCCTGCGCGTTCGGCATGCGCTCGATAATTTCCTTCCTGTTCGAGACATCCCACTTACCGACGCAGGCTGTCTGGTATCCTGCGGGTTTCATCAGCTCGGCAAAAGTAATCTCACTGGCGGGCATCCCCCAGCCCTTACTGCGGACCGGATAGCGACCAGTGAGCAATGCCGACCGCGACGGACCGCACACCGGCTGGGCGTAAAAGCTGGTGAAGCGCGTGCCCTCTTTCGCCAGTTGATCCAGTCGCGGTGTCTTGTTCTTTTTGTTTCCAAAACAGCCCAGATCCGCATATCCCTGATCATCGGTAAAAATAATCAGAATATTCGGACGTTCTTTGAGATCATCATCTATCGACTTACTCATCTGATAAACCTTTCTTTTTGCATCTGTGGTTGTGCAAAATATGGGGATTGCCCCTTTCTGCCGTGGTTTAAGGACCAGTGCAGATCCGTTGTCTCGCTTGCGCATCGCATCATGTGATACACCTGGAATCGCACGTTGTGAGTGGCTGGGGATTAATATCGCTGAATAGGATTCGCCTCCCCCTCAACCCGATGCTTATACAGCAACTTTACTTCCTCAGGAAACCTTTCATAAATCTCCCTCGGCACCATTGCCTGATTACGCCCCCCAAATTCCAGATTCATCCACCATGGCGAATACCGCGTCAGCATCGTCACTCGCGGTTCATCGCTCGGATTATTTCCCGCCGTATGCCAGATTCGACTATCGATCATCACGACACTCCCTGCTTTTCCTTCCAGCTGAATCTCGCCCGGGATCGATTGCTTGATCGGAATATCATCGTGCACTTCTGGCGGATTGCGCGGGTCCAAGTGACTCCGCGGATTCCGCAAATCCCGATGACTGCGAGGCACCACCCAGGTGCCACCATTCTCTGGTGAAAAATCCGACAACATCCATAATGCCGTAATCCCTGCCACCACATTGGGAAACGGCATTATAAAAGCACCTGCCCGTTCTCGGTCTGTCAAATCGTGTGGAAAATCTGAATGCCACCCCCGGTGATCCATCTTTCGCTCACCGGGTTGCCGTGTCTTAAACTCCGTCTGTGCAATACGTATGTGATGCGGATCCAACAGTGCCTTTGCAATGCCCACCACGCGTTCATCGCCAAAATAAGCTGCAAGACCGGGAATAAACGAAACTGCATTTCTATGAGGTTTGCCCTCTGCGTCAGATTGAAACACAAGTGAACCACCGATCTCTTCATAATACTTCAGCCCATTTTTATGACCCTCCTGCACATGATCACAAAGAGAATCGACCTGATCCTCAGGAATCACCCCTTCGACCAAACACCAGCCCTCTGCTTTCATTTGCTCAACATGAGATTCGATTATTTCAGATACAGACATAACATCCTCCGTAGTTTTGCAGCTTTCCAAAATCGCTTGTCTCTGTATCTTGCCCCCAAAGCTAAATCGGTAAATTTATCAATCTATATTATCCTCATCTTTTTTAGATATGATTTGAAAAGCAGACTCCTCTGTCAAGGGCATTCTTCAGATCCACTCTGAACCGGATCGTCCCCCAACCTTTCCAGAGTCTTGGGGAACACAGGTTGACATCTTCTGGTCTAAATAGACGCAGCAGATCATAATATCATAACACCCCTCAGGAGAACATCACCGTGCAAATTACAGATGTAAAAACAACCGTTCTGTCGATGCCTCATCTATCAGGCATCCAGGACGCCACCATTCGTCACCTTGAACAGGGCAGAACACAGTGCTTTGTCCACATCGTCACCGATGAGGGATTGGAAGGGTTGGGCACCGGAGGGGGCGCACGGGCCGCCCGCGAGATCATCGAAGGGTCGTTCAAACCCATTCTGGTGGGTCAGGACCCACTCAACATCGAACAATTGTGGGACGACATGTTCTGGCGCATACGCGGTGTGGGCCGCAAAGGCCTGGCCTTTTGCGCCCTTTCAGCAGTCGATATTGCCCTGTGGGACTTGAAAGCCAAGTATTATCAAACCCCTCTCTACAAACTGCTCGGCCCTTATACGGACACCGTCCCAGTTTACGGTAGCGGCGGTTGGACCCACTTCAGCGTAGATGAATTAATTGCCGAACAGGCCAGCTATGTAGAACGCGGCATGAAGTCCGTGAAAATGAAGGTCGGCAAAGATTTTGGTCAAAGTGAGGGTGAAGATGTGGCGCGACTATCTGCGGTGCGGAAAGCACTGGGCGATGACATAGAGATTCTCATCGACGCAAATAATGGGTACTACGCCAAACAAGCCATTCGCATGGCTCAGGCGTTTGAGGAATACAACATCGGCTGGTTTGAAGAACCCGTGCTGGCTGATGACATCGAAGGCCTGGCCGCCATTGCTCGTGCCACCACGATTCCCATCGCAACTGGCGAACACGAGTACACCAAATACGGCTTTAAAGACCTCATCGCCCGGGGCGGAGCAGATATCGTCCAACCCGATGTAGGCCGAGTCGGCGGCATCACCGAATGGATGAAAGTGGCACACCTCGCCCACGCCTTCAACCTGCCCGTTGCGCCACATGCCTACCAGCTCATCCACCTGCACCTATCTTGCGCGACCCCAAATCTGCGAATTGTGGAATACCTCGGCATGGTGGAAGAAGCCGACCGGATAACCTACACAGAATTTTCCGAGCCGGTCAATGGCGTCTGGTCGCCCAATCCCGACAAACCCGGTCTGGGCCTGGAACTGGACCCCGAGGCAGTGAAGCAATACGCAGTATAGATCAACAAGAATCATCGATTTCGCTATTTACGGCGCAATTGGCTCGGGGAAATTGAATCTCACCCAATGCCATTGGAACATATCATTGGTCGCGTCATTCCATCCCAACAAACGCCCTTTCATATTCTCTAACACATCGGCGCACATCGGGTCATCAATCCGATTATTCATCTCCGCGGGATCGGTTTCGAGATCGTATAATTCATCCAGATCGTGAGGTGTATAAACGTATTTCCATTTCTCCGTACGCACCATTCGCTGCGAGCTATATCCCCACACCTCACCGTGACTTTCGCAATACACACTATCTGCCCAATCGGCGGGATCATCGCCATTCACAAGCGGTACCAAACTCCTCGCATCCAATCCCTCGGGCAATTTCCCACCACCCCATTCGACAAATGTCGGCATCAAATCCATCAGCCGAACAAATTGCGATACATTGCGACTCACGCCTCCCGGCACTTTCATCAGCAGCGGAATCCGAAATACCTCATCATACATAGTACCCGATTTTTCAAAATGCTTGTGACTGCCCGTGGCATCACCGTGATCTGTGCTAAAAAGGAATATCGTATTATCCTCAATCCCACATTCCCGTATCGCATCCAGCATGCGCCCCACGCATGTATCAATCAGAGACACATCGCCGTAATACTTGGCAACCACCTGTCGCCACCACGCCCAATCTTTATCTTGAAGATTCCATTCTCGATGTTTGCGCAAATGAGCCGCGGGTTTGCCTTCAAAAGATTCGTCAAAATTTGGCCATGGCGGAATGGATTCAGGATCGTACATCGACGCATAAGGCTCCGGAACAATATTGGCAAAATGAGGTGCTGTTGCATCAATTCGCAAAAAAAACGGCTTATCTCCTCCTGCCCGTTCGCGCAACATCTCGATCCCACAATCCGTCACCGTCCACGTTTTATACTCTTCTGGCGACATCTCACCCGTACCCGCCACAGGGAAAGAACTTCCGGGAAACTCAACCGTCAATTCTGTACCAGGGACTATTTTCCCGCGTCCCCCCCTACCCATCTTATGTCGATCAAAGCCGTATTCCTCAGGTCCAATATCTTGATGGACGTGCCACTTCCCCGCATAATCCAGCACATACCCCGCCTCTTTGAGCAAACGGCTAAACGTCGGCACATCTGTTGACAATCCCCTATTCCACGCAGGCGCAATATGCGTATTGAGCATCACCCCGTGATTGTGCGGATAAAGACCGCTCATCAAAGAAGCGCGTGCAGGAGAACAAACAGGGCTTGTGGTATATGCCTGATCAAACCGTATGCCCTCCTCTGCGAGTCGATCCAGATTGGGCGTCTGACAAATCTCATTGCCATAACACCCCAACGCATCGCGTCTCAACTGATCCGTAAGAAACAAAACAATATTGGGCGCCATAATTCCTCCTGTCGTATGGCCTTTTGCCGACATTCAATCTATCGGTCTTATCTACAATGTTCGAGAGGGCGTGTCAAGGAGAATGCTCAGAACAAATAATTGGTAATATTCTTGAATGCTTGATTTACGTACATTTGTAAACTAAATTGCGTTGGACCGCACTGGCAGACAATTCTTAAGGAGAAGATAATGAGATCAGTAATCTGTGTTCACGAACGCTTTGACGCCTCCTGGCCCTTTGTGGCCGACCACTGGAACCGCCGCTGGCAGGAATCGGGAGCGTGCGAACTCTATCGCACCGAGGCATCTGGGACTCGAGCGCCACAGATGGTGGAGAATCCTTCATCGGTACATCGGCTCGTCCTCCTTGGCCTTCCGGCGGACACTGAGGATCTTGAGCCATTTTCTGGTCTTGAGGAACTCTACCACGATGCAGCAGGCCAATCAAACGCTGGCCTCGATGGCGCACACGCCCGTGGGGTGAACATCATTCGCCCTCGTGGTACCATTCAATGGGGACAAACGGTTGCTGAGTTTGCGCTCGGACTCACAATAAGTGCATTGCGACGGATACCGCAGACCTACGTGGAGATGATGGAGAGCCACGAGACCTGGAAATACAAACCAGACGTAGGCAAACCCGGACAGAGGGGCGCTCAATTTGGCGACGACCCACGCTTTGTGAGCGGCACCATTGCTGGGAAGCGAGTACGCGTCGTTGGCATTGGTAATATTGGAGGACGGTACGCTTCATGGTGTTCGAACATGGGAGCAGATGTGGCCGTCTGGGATCCATTTGCTCCGGAGGCATCGTTTACGCTCGCCGGTGTCAGGCGATGCTTCGATCTCTCAGAACTCGTGAAAGACGCCGATATTTTTGCGCCGATGGTCCCCTTGAAGGACGATACGCGTGGGCTGGTTGGCCCGGAGGCCATTCGCACATTGCCGCATCAATCGCTCGTCGTTCTGGTGACACGCGCAGCGATCTGCGACACCGAAACACTGTATCAACGGGTCCTCAATGACGAACTCTCTCTGGCCGCAGACGTCTGGGACATTGAACCGGTGCGTTTGGATTCTCCACTGCTTGGCCGCCACAATGTGGTCCACACGCCGCACAATGCCGGGCGCACGATTGATGCAAATCACGCGCGGGCAGACGATGCAATAAACCGGTTTCGGCCGCGTAGCTCGTGAACTCGTATAGAAAAGGAACTTTTCAACCCATGAAACAAACCCACTCACTTGACGGAATCTGGCAAGTCATCTACGATCACGACAACAAAGGCCGCACGCTCAACTTACAGCACCGCGAAAATTTCTACGCCTACGAAGACTTGGAGCAAATAACCGTCCCCGCATGTCTCGAAGAATTCAAACAAGATTACGAAGGCGTAGCCTGGTATGGCAAAACATTTACCCTTCCCCCCGACTGGCAAAACAAAACAATCCGCCTGCATTTTGAAGCAGTCAACTACCGCGCAGAAATCTGGGTCAATGGCGAAGCCGCTGGCGCGCACGAAGGCGGATACATCGGCTTTGAACTCCTGATAGACGACCTCTTAACCGAAGGCGAAAACTTCATCGCCATTCGCGTCATCACCCCACTCATACTCCGGGATGTGGTCATTGACGGCATAGGCCGCGATGACATGCCCCACTGGCGCGGCGCAATCGCTGGCGGTATATGGCAATCGGTTTCCCTCATCGCTACGGGTCCTGTGTACGTTGACGACACATTCGTTACATCCGACATCCACACGGGCGAAGTCAACATAGCCACCACATTTCAGAATCGGAATTTAAAAATACAATCCGCAACCATCACCTGGTCAATCACCGAATACAAAAGCGACACACAGGTCGCCTCTGGACAAGAAACGCTCAACCTGAACCCCGGCACAAGCCATCGCGAAGAAATATTCACCATCCCAAACCACAAACTCTGGCAACTCGACGAACCCAATCTCTACGTCGTCACCGCCACAGTCGCCCTCGGGAGCGAAACATCAGATATCGAAAAAACGCGCTTCGGCTTCCGAGAATTTACAGCCAAAGGCAAAACCTTCTACTTAAACGGCGAAAAAATCATCCTCAAAACCACCTTCAACGAAGCCTTCTATCCACACTCCCTCGCATACCCACGTGACCTCAATCTTCTAAAAAAAGAATTTCAGCTTATCAAAGACGGCAACATCAACATGATCCGCCCGTGGCGCAAACCCCAACCGCCAATCGTATATGATCTCGCAGATGAAATGGGCGTCTTATTTGTAGGCGCACTCCCCGTCGAATGCATGGACAACTGGCCCCAGATCACCCCATACACCCAACAACGCATCGAAAACGAAGCCACGGAAATGGTCAAACGCGACCGCAACCACCCCTCCATCGTCATTTGGGAAATGTTTAACGAAATCATGCGCGACGGCCTCAAACGCCTCAAACACAGCGTATCCTTAAAAGCGCGTGAGTGCGATCACACCCGCATGATCATCGATGAAGCAGGCGGATTTGCCGATGGATGCAGTATTTATCTTCCCGGCTCTTACGAACCCATTGTCATCAACGATGTACACAACTATCCCGGCACACCCTTTGCCCAAAGCAGTTACGACAATTTGCTCGCACTCGGCAAAACCGAGGGGCAACTAAAAGAAATGGGATTGGAAATCGCCCAATTTACCAACAGCAAAATCAAACCCGACTTGCTCACCAATATCTCAGAACTCGGGTATGGCAGTATTCCCGACCTCGAAGCAAATTTTGAACAATACAAAACAGAAGGCAATCCAATCACGCCAGATTACCGCATGCACGAACGCCTCCTCAATTCGTACCTCTCGGTCTTTCGCGAAACAGGAACAGATCAAATCTTTCCCAACTTCCACACCTTTGTACAGGCCTGTCAGGAAATCCACGCCACTGGCAACAAACTCATGACCGAAGCCTGCCGCATCAATCCCGACATCGCGGGTATCGGCATCCACGCACTCAACGACGGCGACTGGGTCATCGGAGCTGGCTTAATCGACAATTTCCGAAATCCCAAAGAACCCTATTACGCCATCAAAGAAGTATTTTCTGACTGTTATATCGCCATTCGCCCCGGCAAACAAAATGTCTATGCAGGCGAAACCGTTCAGGTCCTGCTTACCACTGTCAATGACAAAAACGATCTATCGGGCACACTCTCCCTTCGCGTTACAACAAACGACGGACAGAATCTTCTCGACATAAACGAACAAATAACAATACCTGCAGGCATCACAGACCTGGCGATCTACGAAGTCAACACCCGTGGCATTGAAGGTCTATGCCAGATCGAAGTGACATTCACATCTGACGACACAGAACCCATCAAAAATCAATCCGGCATCTACATCCTCGACAAAAGCAAATCCGCTATTCCAGATGTACCCATAGCGACAATCGACCTCAACGGCGCACTCGGCAGATATCTTTCCAACACCACCGACTTCTCCACCCAAACACCCACAAACCAACTCGCGCTCATCAACCTCCAGGGTTGGAACGGCACACCCGATACCCGCTTCGCCGATCTCGCCACATGGGTTAAAAACGGCGGCACAGCTCTCTTCCTCAACCTGCCCGCCATGCACCTTCTCCAAATGGCACCGGGAAAAAGCCGCATGTCTCGCCACATCGACAAAGACATTTTCTTCCCATTCCCACTGTCTCTATACTCCGGCAAAGGGTTGTGGACGCCTTGCAGTCATGTCGTCAAAGACCACCCCTTCTACGATGGCTTGCCCTCAAATTGCCTGATGGGACAAGAATATCAAAACATCTCCTCCCAATGGTCTATTGTAGAACCCAAAACCGATTGGATCGGCGGCAACATCACCTACGATTGGTATGCGGGCCTCAAACACAAACAGAACTACATCGGCGTCACCAAAGCCTTTCACGGCGCTGACCTCACAAAAATCGACCACGGCAATGGCAAATACATTCTTTGCACTCATCGCATTGTCGAAAACCTGGGCACAGACCCGGTAGCGGATCGTTTACTGGGCAACATGCTCAAGACCCTCCTGTAACCATTATGAAAGGAATTCCCATGAGTAATGAGAAACGCCCAAATATTCTGTTCGTGTTTTCTGATCAGCAGCGTTATAGCGCGCTGGGTGCGAATGGCAATGACATAATCCAAACGCCTGTTTTGGATGCGATGGCAACTGAAGGAATGGTATGTGACAATATGTTTTCCAACCACCCGCTGTGTTCGCCTTATCGAGCGATTTTGTTAACCGGTCGGTATGGTTGGCAAAATTTGGTAATTGATAATGAGTACAGTCCGCGACGAGATATCCCAACCCTGCCAGGCACTTTGCGCGAGCATGGGTATGGCACTGCGCACGTGGGTACATGGCACCTGGGTAAAGGGCCGTACGGCGACGACAATCGGTACGGGCTGGATTATCTTGCGGCGCTTGCAGGCGGGAGAGGGCGGGGCGCCTACTTCGACAGATCCTATTACGAAAACGATGAGGGCCCAAACTTTTACGAAGGCTGGGCTCCAACGAACGAAACGGATTTGGCTATTCAATTTATGGAAAAACACCGGGACGCTCGAACAGACGATCCATTTGCCGTCTTTGTGTCCTGGCGACCTCCTCACTGGCCATATAAGCAGTATCCCGACGAATATAATATTTATAATCCTGCGGACATGGATGTGCCGGGCAATGTACCAGACGAGATGAAAGCATGGGCACATGAGGAACTTGCAGACTATTACGGGTGTTGTACAGGACTTGATGCAGATATGGGGCGATTGTTGGAAGCCCTGGATCGCTTAGGGGTCAGGGACAATACAATTGTCTGTTATACATCAGATCATGGAGATCACCTTTCAAGCCATGGGTATGGCAAACCCAGTAGTCGCTGGTTGGACGAGTCAATGCGGGCTTCAAAGGCAACACCTTATGAAGAATCTTGCCATGTGCCGTTTGTGGTACGTTGGCCCGATGCTATTGAAGCTGGTACGCGAACGGATGCCTTCTTTGGTGCGATTGATATTGTACCTACATTGCTCGGTGCTTGTGGAGTACCGTTGCCAGAAGGTCTGCAAGGGCGAGATATTTCGAGCGTATGGCAGGGCGGTGAAGCACCTGCAGATACGGAGTTAACGCCTGGTGGATCAGAGTCTGTCTATTTGCAGAATATGGCACATGGTTGGCCCAATCGCGACGGTTGGGTTGGGCGCTGGCGCGGTGTGCGTACCGAACGCTATACGTATGCGCGTTGGTTTGCTAATGAGCGAGGCCCCTGGCTGTTTGACCGACAGGAAGATCCGCTCGAAATGGTTAACCTGGCGAATTCTGCTGAAGCGCGGCCAGCACTTCAAGAAATGGAAGAAAGATTGCATCGCTGGATGGAAGGTACAAAAGATCCATTTGAATACGGCAGGCGTGGCCCCCGTGGCTTTTTGGAATTGGGACAGGAGTTTGCGGATCCGGATAAGTATCCTGGCTGGGGCGTTGCGTAATTGACAAATGGAAGAAAGGAATCACAAATGCGAATAGAACAAATCGACGCCTACGTCGTCAAATTACCCCGTCCCAATATCGCTGAAAATATTCCCGACTATGTGCGTCCTCGCAAATCGCTCTCATACGACACAGCACCTCCCATCGACGACATGGCAGCTGCGCGTTATGCCGAAGCCCTCTTTGTCAAAATCACTGCCAACAATGGCCTTGTCGGATGGGGCGAAGGCCAATCCCTGCTCGTTCCCGAAGCCACCAAAGCAGTCGTAGATCGCCTGTTTGCCCCCATTCTCATCGGCGAAAATCCACTCGCCCGCGAGAAGCTCTACGACATGACCTACGGCACCATGCGCGGTCGCGGTTACCGCTCGGGTTATCTCGCGGCCGCCCTTGCCGGCATCAACAACGCTCTCTGGGATCTATCGGGCAAAGCCCTCGACGTCCCCTGCTACGTCCTTCTCGGTGGCCCCTACCGCGACAAAGTTCGTATCTACAACAACATCCATGGCCCCACACCCGAAGTCGGTGTTGAGCAAGCCCTCAAAGCCGTTGAAATGGGTTACGACGCGGTCAAATATCACCTCAATCGGCCCTTAAAAAATGCCGTTGCCGTCGTAGAAGCCACACGCGAAGCCGTTGGTCCCGACGTCGATATCCTCGTCGATCTCACCTGGCACTACGACGTGCCCGGTGCAATTGCCCTGGGCAAAGAGCTCGAAAAATTCGATGTATTCTGGCTCGAATCGCCCGTACCCAGCGAAGACCTCCGCCGCCATGCCGAAGTGCCGCGCGACCTCACCCTGCCCATCTGTATCGGTCAGGAATATTACAACGCCTATCAATTCCGCGCTGTTCTGGAAGCACATGCCGCCGACATTCTCCTGCCCGACCTCGCGCGAACAGGCATCACGGGCAGCCAACGTATCGCCCACCTCGCCGAAACCTTCGACATCCCACTCGCCCCAGCTGTCGGCGCAGGCAACGTCCTCTCCACCGCCGCGCAACTCCAGCTCTCGGCAGGCATTCTCAACTTTGTCATCATGGAACACTTCGACCAGAGCTTCCAGCTAAAAAGCGATCAAATCCTCAAACACTCCCTCACCCGAAATGGCAGCTATCTCGAACTGCCCGATCGCCCGGGACTGGGCATTGAAATCGATGAAGAAAAATTGATGCAGTACGCAGTGAAATAAAACAGGAGCAAAAATGCCAAAAAATCTCGATTATAAAAAAATCATGACCGATCTCGATGAAGTGGGTTTCCACATCATTCCTTCGGTCATCCCAGAAAAAAAAGCCGATGAAGCACGAGGTATTCTTGAGCAACTCCTCAAAGAAGAAGCCACCGAGCAATCGCTTGCAGCCAAAACGCAGCGCGTAGGGCGCATCGCCGTCAAGCACCCCATCTTTCTCGAACTCCTGTCCCACCCGACCATCGTAACCCTGTGGCGCAAATACCTCGGCGACGACATGGTCTGCTCCACCTGGTCTGGCAATACAGTCTATCCGGGCGCAGACAGTTTTGGCTGGCATTCAGACTACCCTTATTGGTCTGTGCAACCGCCCTGGCCACCTGGCCGTCTCGCAGGACAAACCATCTGGCTTCTGAACGATCTCACCGAAGAAAACGGCGCAACCGCCATGCTGCCCCAAAGCCACCTCAAAGGTGAACCGCCACCGCCAGAACTCAAAAGCCAATGGATCGATGGCGGTAAAATCCTCACCGGCAAACGCGGAAGCGCCATTGTCATGCACGGTGCCTGCTGGCATACAGCTCGCCCAAACCAAACCGATGAAATTCGATCTGTTCTCCTCGGCATGTATATGCGTCCCTGGTTCATCCCACAAGAAGACATGCGCGGCCAACTGGCAGAGTTAGAAAAACCTTCTGACTTAGTACGCCACCTTATGTGCGCCAATCAACGAACGCCAAGTAATGTTGGCGCAAATCAATATGCAGCGAAATAACACAGGAAAAATTGAATATGACTGAGGGACAAGAAGTTACCAGCACAACAGGAGCAGTTGCAGCCGGACCTCCAGAGGCGGCAAGAATCGGTGCGAGAATACTCGAACAGGGCGGCAACGCCTTTGACGCAGCAGTGGCAACCAGTATGGCATGCTGCATGTTACAGCCACAATCCACGGGTGTGGGTGGTTATGTACTGTGTGCCGTGATCCTGGAAGGCGCCACAGGCAAAGTCTGGTCGATAGACGCCAATTCAATTTCGCCCAAAGCGGCTCACGAACACATGTACACCATCCTGCCAGCGCGTACCCGCGGAGGCATCAATGAAAATGAATACATCTGCAGCGTAAGGGACAATGCCAACGTCCATGGACCTCTCGCCATTGGTCCCCCAGGTATGATGGCAGGCATGGGCACCATTTGGGAAAAGTGGGGAAAACTCAAATGGTCCGATGTAGTAGCACCATCGCTGAAGCTACTCGAAGATGGCTTTCCCTTTGGTTCTACTGCAGGGGCGATCAAAAATCAGCAGAACGTGATCCGCAAATTTGAAGCAACAGAAAAACACCTGATGCCCGAGGGGCGTGTCCCGACACCAGATGATATCTGGCACCGCCGCGATATGGAAAAAACCCTTGCAAGAGTTTCAGAAGCCGGATGGCAGGATTTCTACACGGGGGAAATCGGTCACAAAATAGTAGATCACGTTCAAGCCACTGGCGGTATTTTGACAATGGAAGATATGGCTGCCTTCAAACCCGGCGTGACCGAACCATATACCACGACCTACCGCGAGGCATCCGTGCATGGTGCAATTTTGCCCAACGGCGGATTGTCCAGCTTGCAACTACTCAACATGTGGGAATGCTTCGATCCTCTACCGGAAAACACGGTCGAGTACTGGCACCAATTCGCCGAGCTTCTCAAGCTGGTCTGGCGAGATCGCCTTCTCCATCTCGCAGATCCAAACCATGTGGATGTACCGATCGAGCGACTTCTGAGCAAAGATTATGCAGCCGGCCGAGTGGAAACACTGCGCCAGTTTCCCAATGCGGTAGATCAGCTTGTGCCACCGCCAATGGGTGATTCAAATGATGGTACGCTCCACGTCTCTTCTGCAGATGCCGAAGGAAATGTGGCGGCCGTAACAATTTCTCAAGGCGGTGCTTTCGGCTCCCTTGTTACGGTACCCGATACAGGCATCATTCTGGGACATGGGATGTGCAGGTTAGATCCCAGACCCGGTCGCAAAAATTCCGTGGCTTCGCTCAAGCGACCACTGAACAACACAGTTCCGATCATCATTCAGCTTCCAGACCGGGATGTAGCTATCGGAATGCCAGGCGGCAGGCGTATCATCTCTGTGAACGCGCGTGCGGCCCAAAAAATCGTCGATTACGGCGCAACATCCTTCGAGGCTGTCAGTGGACCAAGGATGCATGTACAAACCCACGAGCCGGTAAGTGTGACCCGCACCTTGCCCGATGATATTGTGAATGGATTGATCGAAATGGGCCACGAGATCACACCGGTCAACAGTCTGGGCGGTGGGATCCACTGCGCGGAGTTTCTAAAAGCAGAAGGGACCGTCCGGGCAGGCGGCAATACATGGTCTGCAGGAAGCGATTCATAGATTTAAAGCGCTTCGAGATCAGGTCCTGGCGGATGAGACAGAATCCAATTATCCCTGCCTTTGGGCATGAAAATTTCGCCCGTGTTTTTGGCAATAATCACAAATGATAGGCAAAAAGACATCGGCATATTTCTTAAGTTTCACAGGACC
>JAPOXY010000224.1 GCA_026706845.1 Gemmatimonadota bacterium | reverse complement strand
AACAAGCAAAGGCGAGAACAAGCAGGACTACAACTGCGATAGGATAGAACCAAGCAGGCATTTGAGGTTCATACCTCTTATCATCATCTTCTCTAATCTTCTTTTCTAAATCAAGCAAATCTTGCTTGGTAGCGGACTTAGACGGATTTCGAGCACCCATTGTAATACCTCTCCTTTAAGTTGGAAAAATTTAGATTTTTTCCAACTTAAACGTTTTTAATCCGTCCGTCCAGAGGAATTTCTTTGTAATCCGCTGTTTAATCGAATTTAATTGTGTTTAATTGCGATTATTCCTTCTCATCCCTGTGTATAGAAGGAATTTTTGGTTTTATTGGATGCTTGTCAACATATCTATACGCGATTTTGCGCTAACCCACAATGTAAAGTTTCGAGTAGTGAAATTTAGGCTTATGTTGACAAGCTAACAATAAAGCCTATATTCTTGATTATTTGCTTGATAACACATTACTTACAACCAAAGGGGTAAGAAGCTAATCGCCAATCTTTTTTTAGCAAGCTCGACAGCATCATTCACGCTCTCAATTACCAAGCCCTCATCTTCACCCGTGGTTGCCACCTCCCTGCTCGCCTCCTCAATATAGTACCTTCTCCACCTCTCGGCTTCCTTCTGCCACTTTTCGATCCCATTCTGACTCGTGTCCAATTGGGTTTGCAGCGATTCGATCTCAATATTGAGATGTTGATTATCCGATAGCAAAGAAGTGTAATCTTCATCGGAAAACGCGCGCTCATTTTCTCTCTCTGATTTCACATCCTCATCTGGAGCCTCGGAAGGCTCTATCACCTCACTTATAGGCTGTTGTGCTTCTGATTCACCAGAGGAACTTCTGACTTCGGTGTGCTCTGTCGAGTCGTCGAAGTCGTCCACCACATCTATCCCTGATGGAGAATCGTCATCCGGACCCTGATTCTCGCCCATAAGCCGATCTATGCGGTCCATCATCGGCAAGATGCGAGACTCCAACTCCGCCCGCTTCTGTCTTCTAATCTGCTCTTCGCTAAAAACAGGTGCCATTCCATAAACAGATTGATACTCGGTCAGCAAAGACTGCAGATCCTTTGTCAGTTGAAGTGTCTCTAAAATATCTACATCCGGTGAAAGTTGCGCCACAGACCATGACGTTATATCTCGCTGGAAAAATGCCAGTTCTGCTGCAAAAACATTTCCGATATCGACAATCTTAGCGTCAAGTTCAGCCGCCTGGCTGCGTTGTTTTTCTTTTATCTTTCGGATAGCATTCAGCGATTTGACAAAATCTGGAATCTCCTGCTCCCATTCAGGTGCATTGGGTGGCAGAGATCTCAAATATTCGATGCCTTGCGATAAAATATTGTCTTTTGTCTCTCGAGACCCGGGTATTTTGCCCGATACATAGCACAGCATCAAAGCGACATCATCTTTATCAAACTCGCCGTGGCGTTCGAGAATTTTATCTATCTCGCGTTCCCATACATCGCTGAACCAGGTGCCTCGGAACTGATTTCCCGAAAAATCTGGATATTCAGCTGGCATTGCCAGATCCTCCAGATGCTTAACAACCACAGTGCCGAGCGCATCATGGGACTCTGCCCAGACCTTCAAAACCGCGCCAGTTAGCTTGTCTAATATCGTCACGGCTTTCAGGATCTGCTCCATGAGATAAGGCGTCGGTGCTTTAGCGGGTTCTTTTGGGAACTGCGGTACTTTCACTGTGCTGTTTATAGCCGAGTTGAGCAATCCCCGCGCTTCTTTTGACACCTTATCCCTCGAATCAAGCGCGCGTTTGACCACAGCCTCGTGATATTCAGGATTCATAAATCCAAAGATCTCACTCATTTGCAAACTATCTGCATTCATTATATCGCCTGAAAACATGTCTGACATTGCACAAATCTCCTCTCGCCGCTATTTATTTTTTATCCGTCTGTCTAACAGTCACAAAACAAGGGGTTATGCAATAAAAGCATAACCCCTGTATTATTATGGTCGGAGCGACTGGATTTGAACCAGCGACCCCCATCACCCCAAGATGGTGCGCTACCGAGCTGCGCTACGCTCCGATAACTCATTCGTGAATGAATTTACCCATTTTGCCAGAAACCGTCAAGATTAAAGCCTCTGGTTGTTATCTACCAGAACTCAGAAAACTCTCGGATTGCAGATCTACATCAAAAATGCGAATAAATTGATGGGGCTTTTTCGTCTCCCCGATCAACTCGGGTATGCCATCGCCATCGAGATCCGCGTACCCAATCTTATCACCAAAACCATCGCGGTATTCCCACTCAACGCGTTGATAAGTCGCGCCAATAACAAACCCCGTATTGAGTGCAATCTCAAGCTCACCGTCATCGTCGAGATCGCCAACAGCCATATTCTGTGCCCACAGCCCCTGCTCGCTGCGCCATTCTAAAAACAGATTTTTGCAATCGAACACAAACAAACGCCCAATCTGTGCAGCGCGATCCTGAGCGATATTATCGCGTGAGCCACCCGGCGGTCGATAGCTCCGACTCTCCGCAGCATCTTCGCCGCAAAACACCAGCTCGAGCTGCGGATCATCGTCAATATTTTCAATCACCATAGCCGAAACCGATGCAAACTCATCGTCCGTGCTTCGCCATATCTCCTGAAAATCGCTGGCGCGATAAAACGCAATATCCCCGGCATGGGTATATGCAACGATCTCGAGCTCGTCATCGACATCGATATCCAGAACAAACACTTCTGCAATCTCCGATCTCAGCGGAGGACTTCTCCACACCTCTCGAAAGCGCCCCTCTTGCATTTCCAACACATAAACTGCGCCATGACGGTCGCCATACACAATGCGCGGTGCCTCATCGCCTGTACCCACAATTGCTTTTACAGCTCGCATTTCGGGAACAAACCCGCCAAAAGAGATCGCATCATTATCTTTCCAATGAAACCACGCCAGATCGGTCGCTGAGATTGTAGATGCAAGAGCAACGAGCAAAAGCAGAATCTTGATAACCATAGTGAACTCCTCAGAATATACTAATATGGAGATAGCGTTTGGGATTCCGCTTGATATCTTCAATAAGACTATCCACAGACGTCAGTGTGCGATCCAGATGCTCGTACACCGCTTCGTCCTTAACCAAACGCCCGACCGTACCGCGTCCGTCTCGTATCCCTTTGGAAATATCATCGAGATTGACAAATGTATTCTGCATAGCAACCGAAGTCGATTCCATCTGTGCCGAAATCCGCGCAAGGCGTTCCATCATCACAGCTATATTGGTCACTGCAATACTCAAATTTTCGCGATTATCCCGCATCAAACCACTCGCATCGCCCGTCGCCACCGCCAAACTGTCGAGCATCTTATCGACCTTACCCAGATTATCGTCATTCAATAATCGGTTGAGATAGTACGTGGTCGTATCAATACGCGCAAGAACGCTTTCCAGATGCGCGAGATTGTTATCACTGGCGACGCCATCTACCGCATTGCGAATCTTTTCGATCATAAGCCTGCTTTCAGACACCATCGCATCGAGATCCGAAGCAGAAATCCCCTCCACAACAGCACCATCTGGAAGACGCTGTTCCGACTCTCCCAGCTGAATCTCGATCATCTGCCCACCCAGCAGACCGTCGGATTTGAGTAAAAAACGCGAATCCACGGGCAAATCTCGTACAGTGGCAAACCCGAGCGCAACAAAAGGCAGCCCATCCTCAAGGGTAATAGACAGAACCTTTCCCACCTTCACCCCGCGAAACGTCACGGGATTGCCCACTTGAAGCCCTGGCACACTGTCGAACTTAGCATGGATTCGATATCCGCCAGCCGCACCTGCATAGCGCTCTGAAAGCCACACAGTACCGACCACCAGAATAACGGCCGCAAAAAATACAACTGCGCCCAGAATAATCTCCTGCCGACGATCTCTCATACGCTACCCCAATCTGCCCTGAACAAACAATTCGAAAACCTCATTGCCAGATGCCTCGACATCTTCCATTGCACCTTGAACCACTGCTTTGCCCTCATAGAGCAGAGCAACCCGGTCTGAAACGCGCCGGGCAAGGGGCATATCGTGGGTGACGACCACCGATGTCACATTGAGTTCCGATTGCAATTTGAGTATATAGTCACCCACAACACTGGATGTATTTGGATCCAGACCCGTTGTGGGTTCATCGTAAAGAATAAAATCGGGCTCCATTGCAATCGCCCGCGCAAGTGCCGCGCGTTTCCTCATTCCCCCCGACAGCTCAACCGGCATCCTGGCCTCTGTACCCGCCAACCGCACAGCATCGAGACAGACATGCACGCGCTCTGAAATTTCTTCTTCGGACATCCTGGTGTGCATACGCAACCCAAAAGCCACATTTTCCTTCACCGTCATAGAATCAAAAAGTGCCGAAGACTGAAATAAAACCCCGATGCGCTTGCGCAACTCGATCAACTCGCCATGGCGAATCCGCTCCATGTCATAACCGGCAACAACGACCTTTCCCTCATCAGCCCGCTCAATCCCAATCACATGCTTTAAGGTCACACTTTTGCCGCATCCACTCGGTCCCAAAATCGTCGTAATCTCAGACTGGGGAACCCGCAGGTCAAGCCCTTTCAGCACGGGTTGTGCTTCAAAAGACTTAAACACCTCGACAAACTCAATAGCCGTTTCATTTGCCATAGTTTAATACAACAACGCGTGTGTTAAAAAATAATCGAGAATGAGAACGAGCGCGGAAGATATCACAACTGCAGCCGTGGCAGCCCGTCCAACGCCCTGTGCGCCGCCCGCGGTGCAAAGTCCCATGTAAGACCCCATAAACGTCAGCAACCCACCATAAACAACGGATTTGACCAACCCGACAAAAACATCATACACCTCAAAATAGAGCTTCATACCTTTGACCAACTCTGTAGGCGTAATAGCCATCTTGATCATCGACATACCAAACCCGCAGATATTCGCGACCAAAAAGGAATAAATCACGAGAACTGGAACCATAATCGCGCCAGCGAGCATGCGGGGCAACATCAGATATCCCACTGGATCGACAGCCATTGACGTGAGCGCATCCACTTGCTCTGAGACTTTCATAGTGCCGAGTTCAGAAGCAATGCCCGCACCCACCCTGCCCGCGAGCACGAGACCCAACAAAATGGGTGACAGCACGAGTATCACAGAGCGGACCATAAGCGCACCAACCATATAGTCGGGCACGTACTCTTCCATCTGATAAGCCGTCTGAATAGCGACCGCCATCCCGCTAAAAGCCGAAATCAGGCAGACCAGGGGCAAAGAGCTAACACCAACAGCATAGCACTGTCCGATAATCTGATGTCGATAGAGGTAGAGATGCCGCATTTCCGTCACGCACTGGACGCCATAGCAAAACATCTGGAAAACCTGGATAAAAAATGCGGCGAGTTGCCCACCGAGGAATGCAAATAATCGGCCCATAGCGAGTGAAAGGTCAATAGTGAGGCGGGTTAAAAGTATCCAGAAAGCGTGTAGAATCTACACTCCATTTTTGAATAAATCAACTCTTTTGGTAAAAGAACCCACACAGTAAAGGCGGCTCTGGAAAAACCAGAACCGCCTTTATACGCCGAAGAAGGAAGGTATCAGACCAGATCTTCCACTTTTCCTCTCCGAAAATATCGCTGCAACTTGGCAAGCGCGCGGTTGCGAATCTGGCGCACGCGCTCTCGGGTAACACCCAGAGAACAGCCAATATCACTCAGCGTCTGGCGCTCACCTCCGTCGAGACCAAAATAAGCGCGAATAACATCTCGCTCCCGGGGGTCCAGAGAATCCTGGAGAGACCGCAATATAAACTCGGACTGATCCCGGTACATCACGAGTTGATCTGGATCCTCTTCATCGGACTCGAGTATATTCTGGAGCGGCTGTTCGCCCGCCGTATCTACGGGCATAGAAAGAGACAGATCTGGGCGCACACAGCGCAACGCCCGCTCTGCGCGCTTATTGCTGATCTTCATATCGCTGGCAACCTCGTCCAGCGTGGGCACGCGCCCCAGTTCCTGGGTCATCTGCCCCCAGCGACGCGCCATACGGTCCATATCCTCCTGGCGATTTGCAGGCATAACCACATTAGACGTGCGCTTGAGCGCATTGAGAATGCACTGCCGAATCCACCACACAGCATAGCTGATAAACTTAAACCCGCGTTCCTCGTCAAATCGCTTAAGGGCTTCCATCAACCCCATATTGCCCTCGGCAATCAAATCGGCAAGGGGCACACCCCGCCCTTGATATTCCAGTGCAACACTGACGACAAAACGCAAATTTGACGTAATAACCTTGTCAATCGCCGCTTGATTTCCCTGTTTGGCCTTGCGAAGGACTTTTTGTTCCTCCTCCCGGCTCAATGGGGGGTACTTGCGCAGTTCCTTGAGATAGCTCTGAACAGAAGCTTCGCGCGCGTACTGCGTTTCTTGTTGCGTGTATTCCATTGTATCTCCTACCACTTGTTCTTCTTTGCCCGACTCAATGCTGGATTTTGGTACAACAGTTGGCCTTTCCACTTGTGTAAAAATGATTGTCACCCCCTCCCAGCAAGGTGTTAAACTGGTCGTCTTCCAGACCAGTTCATGCGTTGTTTAATATTTTAACGCTCTTAGTATTTACAAAGTTTCACAACCTCGCATATATTTTTCGACTGCTGTCCATCCCCTGTTACATCTTAGATACACGCCACACATCTAAAAGTTTCAAAATAGTGAATGCGCGGCAGGAGATCCCGAATTGCTTGCGGGACCGGTGCCGAAAAGCTATCTTGCCCGCTACCTCGTAATTTTATAAAAGAAAGGAAAGGCAATGCCCCGGCAAAAAGACCACATCTTTCACAGAACCCTCAAAAAAGAATGGCCGAAAATATCACACGGAGAAGGCATTTACCTGTTCGATACGGAAGGAAAGCGCTATCTCGACGCCTGTGCGGGCGTGCATGTGGTCAGTATCGGCCACGGAGTCAAAGAAATCGCAGAGGCCATGGCCGAACAGGCGGAGAAGGTCTGTTTCACCTACGCCCGGTTC
>JAPOXY010000223.1 GCA_026706845.1 Gemmatimonadota bacterium | reverse complement strand
CAGGCTCGATCACCGTGGTGGCGTTCGGTTCCACCACAACCGCAGGGCCGGCCAATGACCCGCTTTATGTCAAAGCTCTGGTGCTGAGTTCTGGTGATGAGATAGCTGTTATTGTGACTGTAGATGCGGTGGCTATAGCTGAGATCGGTTCTATCAAAAATGATTTTCTCGCCAATGTGCGTTCGCAATTGAACAGGGAGTTAAATCTCGATTCTGCGCGTATTCTGATCAATGCCAGCCATTGTCATGGTAAGGTGTGTGCAGATGTGGAAGCGCGAACTGTTCAGGCGGTCGTGGAGGCGTGGCAAAATATGGTTCCTGTAAGTGTGGGTGCTGGTACTGGCTGCGAGGACAGGATTATGGAGAATCGCAGGCTTGTGCTGAAGAATGGAAAGGAAGCCGATGTTCGTCACGCGTATTCGCTCCCGTCCGATGAGGCGGTCGCTTCGGTTGGGCCAGTTGATCCGGAGATTGGCATTCTCCGGCTGGACAGGGAGGATGGAGAGACGCTGGCGGTTGTTTTCAATTTTGCGTGTCATCCGATTCTGGAGGTGCCGAGCAGAGAGAATACGGCGGATATTTCCGGGTTTGCGTCAAAGGTGATTGAGGATAATTTGAGCGAGGATACGATTGCGCTGTTTTTGCAGGGATGCGGGGGTGATGTCAATCCGATTTTGTACAAGGATGTCAATAATCCCCGGGATGCCGAGGTTCTGGGAAATATGCTGGGTCTCAGTACGTTGCAGGGATTGAAGAAGATCCCCAGTAGTGAGGGTGGGGAGTTGAAGGTTATCCGTGAGACTATTGAACTGCCGAGGGCCGATCTCTCAGAGCGTATCGAATCTCTACAGGCGGAACAGATGCAATTGCTTCAGGCTCTGAAGGGGACGAGTCTCAATTTGAAGACGTTTATTCCTCTGTATGTGAAATACAATCTTTCCCGCGATTTTCCTTCTTATTATTCTCATCGTTATTTGCATGAGGAGATGATGGGGAGAGATGGTTTGAAGAAGCTGGATGCCGAAAATAGAGCGAATATGGACCGATATATTGAGAATATTTACGCGATGGAGCAATTGACGAGGATCCAGATCAATCTGGATTTGCTAAAAAAACATCAGGCGCGGAATGTGGCTGCTGGAGAGAGTACAATTGAAGTTGAGATGATGGGTTTGAGAGTTGGAGAATTTGTTCTGGTGACGTTTCCGGGTGAGTTGTCGGTGGAGATCGGTCTCAATATTAAGAAAAAGTCTCCGCATAAGTTTACTTTTGTCGCGGGTGTTACAAATGGCTATATCTATTATACGCCAACGGCAGAGCAACTCAAAAATCGAGGTGGTGCACAAGAAGATAGCGATTGTATGCTGGCGCCTGAGTGGCAGATGATTTTTGAGGATGAGGTGGGGAAAATATTGGCGGTGTTGTGAAGGGTGATTTTTCATTTGATTGGAGGGTTTCCCATGGAATATGGACTGAGTGTGGAACAGGTGGCGCAGTTCCACGATGATGGTTTTTTGATCGTCCGCGATCAGCTTCCCAAAGAAGCGTATCAGCCGTTTGTCGATGAAGTTGTTGCTAAAATTGACGAGGTGGTGGGCGCGGCGGTGGATGAGGGATTGCTCGATCCAGAGGATACCTTTCCCGACGCGTCTTTTGAGACCCGATTGGCTCTGGTGTCGAATGCCTGTTCGGATCCAGAGCGGATCTGGAAGAATTTTCAGGGGAAGAGGTTTAAGACGCCCGGGATGTTTGCGCTCAGGACGCATCCCGCTATACTGGATGCGACTGAATCTCTGATCGGTCCTGAAATTTTTGCCCATCCGCAGTCCAATCTGCGCGCAAAATTGCCAGATCTGGAAGCGACCGTGGTGCCGTGGCATCAGGATCTGGCGTATCTCATACCGGAGGATGCGGGGGAGACGCTGTTCGTCAATTTCTGGATCCCACTGGTTAAGGCGACGGCTGATAATGGCTGTTTGCAGGTGCTTCGCGGTTCCCATCGGGTCGGTCTTTTGCCGCATGATTATCGGACACCCCACTTTAAAGGGGTCTTCGAAAGCGAGCTTCCAGATTCTGAGGTCGTGACCTGCGAGGTGGATGTGGGCGATGTATTGTTGACGATGGAGCGCGTTTTGCATCGATCAACTCCGCATACGACAAATTCGGTCAGGTGGAGTCTGGATGTCCGCTATAGCCGAATTGGGCTTCCGACTGGCCGTGAGAATGTGCCGGGTTTTATCGCTCGAAGCCGGGTCAATCCGGAGAGCGTGGCGCGGTCCCATCACGACTGGATCAGGAATTACGAGTTGGCGGGTATTGATCCGTTCGGCAATTGAGGAGGGTTTTATGGAACTGACAGGAGAACAGCAGGCGGTTCTGGATGGGTCGCGGGGAGACTATCTGGCAAAATGCATGCGCTGGCTGGTTGAGTGGGGCGAGGTGATGGGGGCAAAACGGCTGGTTAAGGTGGATAATACACACGCTTTGCTGCCGGTGCCCAATTTGATGGCTCAGGGGGCGTCCAGAGAGACGATGGATCGATATATGGCCGATCTCGTGGAGGCGTGTTCCCACGGGACGCATCCCGGATGTACCTGTACGGTGCATGCGGCGTTTGTGACTCTGGACGATGTGGATGTGCCGGAAAATGATCCCGAACAGGTGCAGATGCAGAAGGATCTGGCGGTTCTGGCTGCGGATGCGGGGTTTATTCCCACTTTTACCTGTGCTCCGTATCTGGTGGGCAATGTGCCGCTCAAGGACGAGATTCTGGCGTGGACGGAGTCGTCTGCGGTGGTTTATGCCAATTCTATTCTGGGCGCGCGGACTACTCGGCACGGTACGGAGAGCGCGATTGCAGCTTCGCTTCTGGGTCTGGTTCCGGAGTTTGGCGTGTTGCTGGATGAGAATCGCAAGGGGACGCTTCGGATAGAGGTGACGGCGGAGTTGGAGGATCCGCCCGATTGGGGCGCGCTGGGCTATTTTGCGGGGAAGGCGGCAGGTCTGGGTATTCCGGTGTTCAATGGCATACGACGGCCCTCTCAGGACGAGGCCAAGCAACTGTGTGCGGCTCTGGCGACTTCGGGCGGGGTGACGATGTGTCATATCGCCGGGGTTACGCCAGAAGCGCCCACGATAGATGCGGCTTTTCAGGGGGATGTTCCCGAGGATTATCTGACGTTTGATGCGGAGACGTTGAGGGAGACTTATGAGTCTTTGCGGGTGCGCACGGGAGATGAAATCGATTCGGTAATTTTGGGTTGCCCGCATGCGTCTATTAATGAATTGTCGAAGATTGCCGCTCTTTTGAAGGGGAAAAAGGTGGCGGAAGGCGTGCGCCTGTGGATCGATACGGCGCGGGGTACCAAGGGGAATGCAGACAGGATGGGATATACTGAGATTATCGAGGCGGCTGGCGGGCGCATTCTTTGCGATACCTGTCCTACAAATATGCGGATTCCGGCGAAGCGCATTGTGACCCACGGTTTTAAGCAGGCGCACTACGCGCGGGGGATGGTGGGTGCAGAAGTGATTATTGCCAAGACGGATGCTTGCATACGCGCGGCAGTTGCCGGGAGGTGGCTCGGAGATGGCTGATACAATTGATATCAGAGGGCACGGTGTGGTTAAGGGATATGCAGAGGGAGAGGCACTGGTGGCTGATACGACGCTGTCGTTCTGGGGCGAGGTGGATGCAATTACGGGCAAGGTGATTGGCGTGGGGCATCCTCTGGAGGGGATTTCTCTGGGTGGGCGCGTGCTGGTTATTCGCTCGACCAAAGGTTCTTCGGGTACGCCTATGGTTTTGAATCTGGCACAGTTGGAGGGCAATGCGCCTGCGGCTTTTGTCAATGTGGAGGTGGATGGATTGGCTGCGCTCGGATGTATTGTCAATGAGATTCCGATGATGACAGAGCTGGAGCGGGATCCTTTTGAGTTGATCGCTACGGGTGACCACGTGGTGGTGGATGCCGATGAGGGTGTGCTGAGGGTAACGCGAAAGTGAGGAGATAAATGGCATCTGGACAACCGAATATTCTCTGGATTTTGACCGATCAGCACAATGCGCGCACGATGTCCTGTGCCGGGGAGTCCCTGCTTCGGACGCCGAATATGGATCGCCTGGCGCGCGAGGGGGTGCGGTTTTCGCGGGCGTATGGCAATAGCGCGCACTGTGGTCCGTCCCGGATTTCCTATATGACGGGGATGTACGAGCATTTTCACCGGCGGCACAATAATACTGACGAGCCGCCCGATCACCTGAATCCGATCACATCTACATTGAAGCGGGTGGGGTATCAGACAGCTATCATCGGCAAGGGGCATATCGGCGTCCACTGGCCCCGCCGCGAGTTCGATTATCACCGTTTTGACCACATGACCGACGCCCTGCCCGATGACCCGCTGAGTTGCGATTATTTCCGCAGTCTGGTCGAAGCCGGGGTGGCGGATGATTTTGACCTGACCAAAAAATGGGCACGGCACCCCGAATGTGCGGTGACTTCGCCGCTGCCACTGGAACATTCGGTCGAGGTCTGGTGTGGGAATGAGTCTGTCAAATATCTTCGGGAGCGCGATAAGGGCAAACCTTTCTTCGCGTGTATCTCTTTTTCAAGACCACACGACCCGCTTACTGTGTCTGCGCCTTTTGATCGCATGTACGATCCCGAGGAGGTCACGGTGCCGGATAATGCAGCGGACGCGTTTGAGGGCAAGTCCGAACGCCAGCAACAGGCCAAACGGGGGGAGCTTCCCTATCCGTTCAGGCCCAGGGATCGGGCACATCTGCAGAAGTGCATTGCCCATTACTACGGGCTGGTCTCCCTGATTGATGAGCAGATCGGGCGCATTCTCGAAGAATTGGAATCTCAGGGCGTTCTTGAGGAGACCATTGTCATTTATTCGGCAGATCACGGCGATTTTGCCGGCGAACACGGCCTTATCTGGAAAAATCTCGGATTTTACGAGTGTATCCACCGGGTGCCGTTTATTCTGCGCTATCCCGCGGCGTTGCCGAAGGGGGAGGTTTTTGATGGGTTTGTGGAGTCCGTTGATCTCTATCCCACGTTGATGGATATTCTGGGTATTGATGCGCCCAATACGGTTCAGGGCAGGAGTCTGATTCCCACTCTTCAGGGCAGGGATTTCTGGAATAAGCAGGCTGTGTTGTGCGAACACGTCAAGGCGTATCACCATATGTCGATGCGTACGGAGGAATTTCGGATTACGCTGGATATTACGGGAGATGAGAGCGAACTCTACGACCACCGCATTGATCCGGGGGAACTCGTCAACCGGTGGGATGATCCCGATTACCGCGAGGTCCGGGAGAAGTTGCTGATTGATTTGTTGCGCTTCCGTTCCTGTCCGCCGCTTATGCACGGTCCGCTCATAGAGGGGTTGAATCCGGCGGATGTTCCGGGTTATGATACGGAGACGTGGTCTCAGGCGCACCAGGATATCCATCATGGCGTTCCCTGGTCGGAGGTCGTTGCGCGGGGCGATGGGTGATTGTGTTTTTACGTCCGAATTGGGTTATACACGATGTCTTTGTCTTTCAAATCTCGCGTTCCCGTATTTGATGCCAATGTCGGGGTCGGCAATCGCCACGACCGGCGATCTCATGTCGATTCACCCGATCAGTTGCTCGAGGAGATGGCGCGCCACGGGATTGATCGCGCGCTTGTCTATTCCGTTCAAGGCGAATGGATTAGTCCGATGCAGGGGAATGATTCGCTCGCAGGGTTGACGGGGCAAAATGACGCGCTGGTTCCCCAGTTCGTCGCCGGGTGCGATTCCGGTTCGCTGGGGCAGTTGTGCGATTTCCACCGGGATGGTGTCGTTTCGAGCGTTCGGTTGCACAATACCGAGGAATGCAGGTTGCCATTTGTTTCATGGCTTTACGGTGATTTGCTCGCCTGGCTGGGTGCTGAGGGTATTCCTCTCTGGATATCGCTGGCGGATACGCCTCCGACCGAGATCGTCGATACGCTGGGTGGGTATCCGGATCTGACTGTCGTGTTGGTCGGCGCGCATTATACGCACTCAATGATGATCCGTCCGATGATGCGGGTGTTGCCCAATGCGTTTCTCGAACTCAGCCGTTATGAGAATATCTGCGGGATTGAGAAGCTCGTTCGGGAGTTTGGTGCGGGACGCTTGATGTACGGGTCGTTTTTTCCGCGATATGCGATGGGTCCGATGCTGTTCGCGCTCCATCATCTGGAGATATCGGACGATGATCTCAGGTTGATTTGTGCGACGAATCTGGAGCGGGTTCTCTATGATTGACGGTTGGGAAGTTATCGATTTTCACGGGCACGTCGGCCGATGGGATATTTTTGAGATGGGCGATGATGCCGATGAGATTCTCCACGCGATGGATGTCGTGGGCATTGATCGCTGTTGTCTGTTCAATATCTTTCATCCAGATGGCGCGACGGGCAATGATCAGACTGCGGCTTTTGTGGGTCGCTATCCGGAGAGGTTTATCGGCTTTGCCTATGTTTCTCCCCTGATGCCCGAATTTATGGTGCCGGAGTTGGAACGGGCGATTGACGCGCTCGGATTTTTGGCGATTAAGATTTACCCGCCCTATTCCCGCTGGCTGTTGAACGATCCGGTGTGGGATCCGGTCTATCAGTTCGCGGATGACCGCGGTCTGGCGATTATTTCGCATACGGGTGGGGAAGAGACGTGTTGGCCCGTTTATGTTGAGGATATTGCCGGGCGCTATCCGAATGCGAATTTTGTGATCGCGCATGCGGGTAATTCCGAGCCGTACAGAAGTCAGGCGATTCGAGCGGCGCAGCGGTTTTCGAATGTTTATGTCGAGACGTGTTCCACTTTCCGCGAGCCTGGTGTGATCGAAAGGCTGGTGGCAGAAGCGGGTGCCGATCGCGTACTTTTCGGTTCGGATGTTCCGCTTATGGATCCGCGAACGCAATTGGGAAAGATTATTACCGCGAGGATTGGCGATTGTGAGAAGCGCCTGGTGCTTGGAGAAAATGCGAGACGTCTGTTGAAACTGTGATGGAGATTGTGCTATGTCACGAGAGACTATTGAAGTTAGATACCGCGAATTGACGCCGATGTCCCGTCAGATGTTTGAGGATGGTCGATCGGTGAATGCCGGTGCCGCCAAGGGTGCCTATTTTTTTGCGCCGTATCCGATCGCGCTGCGGCGGGGAGAGGGATGTGTGCTCGAAGATGTTGACGGCAGGTCTTATGTCGATTTCTCGAATCACCATACCGCGCAGGTTCTGGGGCATAACCATCCTGCGATCGTAGAAGCGGTGGAGCGGCAGTTGGTCGATGGTATCGCGCTTGGCGCTGCAACGGGTGTCGAGACCCGGTTGGCTCGGATGATGTGCGAGCGCATATCTTCGGTTGAGCGCATCCGGTTTGTCAGTTCCGGGACCGAAGCCACATTGCACGCCGTCCGGCTGGCGAGGTGTTTCAGCGGCAGGCCGAAGATCGCGAAGTTTGAAGGCGGTTACCACGGGAGTCACGATGCTGTGGAAATCAGCACTGCTCCGCCCCTGGAATCCGCGGGCGAAGCGTCTGCGCCCAATGCGGTTCCCAGTGCGGGGGGTATGGCGTCGCACGCGCTTGATGATATGATTGTTTTGCCCTATAACGATGAGGAGAGTGTCGAGCGGCTTTTGTCGCGCCACCGGGATGAACTGGCGTGTGTGATTCTCGATCCAAAGGCGGGTATTATTCCGATCCGGCACGATTTTATCCAGCGGGTGCGCGCGATTACCGAGGAACTCGGCATTTTGCTGATTCTCGACGAGATTGTCGGATTTCGTCAGGCGAGGGGCGGCCTGCAGAGTCATGTGGGGGTCAGGCCCGATTTGACGTGTTTTGGCAAGATGATCGGCGGCGGGTTTCCCGTCGGGGCTTTTGGCGGGCGAGCAGATATTATGGATCTGGTGGATAATTCCAGTGGGGCTTCACCTGTTTTTCAGAGTGGTACCCATAGCAGTCACGCGGTGGCGATGGCTGCGGGGATCGCTACGCTCGAGTCTATGACTGACGAGGCTTACGCGCATCTGAACCGTCTGGGGAATCGGCTGAAGACTGGCCTGGAAGATTTGTTCGCCGAACGGGGTGTTATGGCGCAGGTTGTTGTGACGGGGTCGGTGTTCGGTATCCACTTTGGTATTGACCGGTTGCACGATTATCGCGATCAGACCCGGTCGGATAAGGCAATGGCACACGCGGTGTTTCTGTCTCTGCTCAATCAGGGCTATTTCTGCGGGCAGGGTCTGACTATGTGTGCGATCAGTTTGCCGACTCAGGACGAGCACATCGACGGTTTGATTCTATCGGTTGGAAATGCCCTCGATGAGGTTGCTTCACAGGTATAGAGAGGATATCCCAATGGCAATGACTGGTACAAACCTCAGACAGAACTCTGAACTGACCGGAGCCGAATGGCAGGAACTGGAAGAGATTGGTTATGTTCGGCTGGGTGTGATATTATCAGAAGGGGAAATCGACCGACTTTGCGACCGCATCAATGAGATCATGCTGGGCAAAATTCGCTACGAGGGAATGCGCCTGCAGCTTTGCCCTTCGGCCTCAGGGGCAGAGGGTATGACCGGTTTTACTGCCAGGCACAAGGGCAGTTCCCTGAAGTATCGGAAGATTCAGGAACTGGAGATGGACCCTTTGTTTCTAAAATACATCCAACATCCTCTTTTCAGGCATATCACGCGAAAAAAAATAGGTGAGAAAGTCGGCGTGTTCAGGTCCATGTTTTTTAATAAACCGGCCGAAGGCGGCGTACCCCTTGTCTGGCATCAGGATGGGCGCAGTTGGAACCTGAGTATTCCCGAAGAAATCACAATCTATACCGCCCTCGATCCGCAGACACGGGAAAACGGCTGCCTGACTGTGATTCCTTATTCACACAAGGAATGTCCCATTCATACGGTTGATCGAGAAGATGACATTCAAAAGTATGCCCCAGAAGAAAAACGGGCTTACATGGAAATGGATAAAGGCGAAGTCATTCTCTTCAAAACCAAACTGCTGCATTCTTCTCTTGTGAATACCACAAATCGGCCCCGTCGCGCCTTCAGCATTGCCTTCATCCATGGAGATGCCTGCCAGACGGCTTCCGGCGAACGTTATCCGCAGGTATTCCCAACGTACCGTGCGGCAAAAAAGAATCAGGCTTCTGTTAAGGCCTTGAGTGATTAAACTTTCAGGCTTTCCCTCAATCTCTCTCCTGCGGATGGAGTGAGGGCCGGATACAAAAAGGGTCACTACAATTTATAGTGACCCTTTATCTTGTTAGGCACAGGTCTCAGCGCTACCGACCAAATATATTCTCAAGTAGATGCAATCAATGATCGGAGAGCTTTATTCACAGATTCAGAATTGGGAAAATGTTGTTTTACATCCGGGTCGAGCATGATAGAACCTTCTGCGGGCGTAAAATAGTGGACTTCTGTTGATCCATCCCGTTTTTCTATTTTTACTGAATGTCCCTGACGATACGCTTGATAGTGTTTTCCACGAACACCACCCGAAAAATCGTATTCTGTGTCTGTGCCCATTTCATCCCATTCAAATGTCAGTGCCAATTATTTGCCCTTTCTTCAATTCATTTGTAGAATTATAGCAAAAGTCTCATTGAGTAGCAAGGGGCTTATCCCTCACTGTTGCTTTGTATCGAGTGGTTAGAGGATTGATAGAAGGAATTTAATATGTTATTGCACAGGCGTGTAACCCAAATGTTTACGATCATACTCATCGCGCTGTTGATCCAACCGGTGTCTGCGGTGCCTTCACCGGACTTTGACGAGAGTGGTGTGGTCGATTTTACCGATTTTTTGCTGTTTGTAAGCGCGTTTGGTACTCGGGAAGGTCAGGAGAGGTATGATGCAAAATACGATTTGAATGGCGATGGCGAGATTGGGTTTGGCGATTTTTTGCTCTTTGCCAGCGACTTTGGCAGAACAGCGGAATTTTTTCAGAATGCGGCGACCTATCAACAGTTTGTGAAAGCGAAAGAGTATGGGACAGAACCCATTTTACCCGATTTTTCTTATTCGGGATATCACTATTTCAATAAGCCCGTTCCCGATGTCGCGCATCCCGTTTTTGACGTTACGACGTATGGTGCCATTCCCAATGATGATGTATCTGATCAGCCTGCTATTCAGGCGGCTATTGCCGCGGCAGAGGAAAATGGCAGAGGTGTTGTGTTCTTTCCACCAGGTGAGTTTCTCGTCAATACCGATGCGGATAAAAATGATGAGGGTTACAACGAGCCTATCTATATCCACAGTAGCAATATTGTTTTGCGAGGCAGCGGTAGCCGAAGGGGAGGCACGGTTATCCGAATGGTCAATTACATGGTTTCCCTTCCCGATAGGCCTGGTGCTGTGCCCCGTATGTTCCATTTCCAGCCTGTTAGCTTCGCTCGTTCTACCTTAGCGCGTATTACAGAGAGTGCGGAGCGAGAGACTTTCTGGATTACAGTGAATAATGCTTCCAGGCTCTCAGTCGGTCAGTGGATTTGGGTTTCTATGACTGTCAGGGATGCAGAAGGAATTAATACGTTTATTGCCCCTCGTTCGCCATCCGGCTTGTCAGAACTTTTCGACGTGGGGCTTGATATACGGGAAGAACACAGCATTGCCGAGATTCAGGGCAATCGGGTTCGCCTCAATGAACCCCTGCATACCCGTGTGAATCAAGGGTCAGCAGTGCAGTCCTTGCCGCATGTCGGAGAAGTGGGTGTTGAGGACATCAGTTTTCACGGGTCGTTTTTTGAGTCATTTGTCCATCACCTGAATCTCATCCACAATGCGGGCTGGAAGCCGCTCTCATTCAACAGGTGTGTCAATTCCTGGGTTCGGCGCGTCTCTTTCATGCATGTCAGTGGTGCAATTGGTTTTACTGTCAGTGCTGCCTCATCGGTTTACCAGGTTACAATCGCGGGAAATAAGGGGCATACTGCTTTTAACAGTCAGGGCAGTTACGGGATATGGTTTGGGCTGTCAGAAGATATTGCGGGTCAGGCGCCTTATAGCACGGCTCCTCTTATCGATGCTCAGAGAAACACCCGTGCGATTCCAGGACAGCATCATGGCACGGGTATGAGTCATGTCTCAACGGGCAATGTGATTTACCGCTATGATATGTCTCCAGACCAGCCGCTTGATATCCATAAGACCGATCCCAGCTACGCAAATTTGTACGACCTCGTGAATAATGGCAGGTTGTCTGGTAGCAGTGGTGGCGGGGTTGAGCCACATCATCTCCGGCGTCTTGTGTTCTGGAATTACAATCACGGAGGCGATGTTACTCACTATGATTTTTGGCAGGGGTATCTCAAATTTTTGTTTCCGATTATTGTGGGATTTCACGGCAATCCGGCGACCTTTAATGAGAGTGATCTCGAGGTTTTGGAATCCAATGGCGAGGCGGTTGCTCCGGAATCGCTTTTTGACGCACAACTCGAATTGCGTCTGGGAACTTTGCCAGCCTGGGTAGAAAATCTACGCACGGAGTGGGAAACGATTCGCAGTATTCCACTTACAATCTCAAGAGGCAAGCCTTCGGGAATAGGACTTCCTGTGGATTCAAAAGCGTTTAGTTCAAATATTTATAGCTGTTATTAGGATAAGTTTAATATGCTACTTCGAATGCGTGTAACACAAATGTTTACGATTATACTCATCGCGTTGTTGGTCCAACTGTTGTTTGCAGCACCTTCGCCCGACTTCGATGAGAGTGGTGTAGTCGATTTTCCCGACTTTTTGCTGTTTGTAGGTGCGTTTGGGTCCCAGGAAGGTCAAAAGATGTATGAGGCAAGATACGATCTAAATGGCGATGGTGCGA
>JAPOXY010000222.1 GCA_026706845.1 Gemmatimonadota bacterium | reverse complement strand
GGGAGGCACTGGCGTCGTCGTCTCCCCATGATTCGCGCAGGTTGCGACCCGAGCGGCCGGTTGCCTCGTAGGTGCTTATCCAGTGACCGTTTTGCCAAAGGAATCCACAAAGATGAGGAAGTCGGATATGTCAATGGTTCCATTGTTGTCGAGGTCATATTTTGGATCGAAGTTCTCTTGTCCGCTCTGGGTTCCAAATACTTCGACAAAGAGCAAAAAGTCTGAGGTCCCGACCTGCCCATCGCCATCAAAGTCGGCAGAGATAAGGGGGATTCCTTCTACCTCAAAGCGGATGATTTCAGTAAAGTTTGTCCGAAGGATGTTCCGTGCTTTATCCCATACTTTCATTTCGGCAAGCCCCCATGTTCCCGGGATACTGCCAACGGGCAAGATGATCGCTTTATGGTAGGTCTCATAGACAGTTGGATTGCGTGTAAAATAGATTTTTCTATAATCCTCCGGATCGTAATGTCTAAAGTGGTGCATCACGCCATTGGGGTCGCGTAAATACATGTCTGTAGAACGATATCCACTGATGTTGTCCTTAACTTTAAAGGTGATATCGACCTGTGTTTCGCCATTTGGTGCTTCTATATTGGTCGGTTCTGCCTGAATGGTGATCTGATTCAAATCGAGCACGGGTGGGGTGTCATCCGGATTTGTTGTCTGAATCTCAACAGAGGCAGGTAACTCGTCAATTTCATCCCAGTTGCGTCGTGGGTTAGTAAAGAATATGCTACTCTGATTTAGCGCAATATCCTTCATCCCGATATAGGTGAGTTTATACGTACCGCCTGGGAAATAGTCCGGAATCACAAGTTCAACACGCGCTTCCCCAGTTTGTGAGTCATAGTTCCCGTGGCCCTCCGAGGTACGAGAATAGGTTTCATCATTCTCATCGTTTAGCCGTGCATAGACTGTCCTTATACCGGTTTCTTCAAAAACCCTCCAGCGTGCGGTGAGGATTTGCAAGGATCTGCCTTCTGCTGTGCTTTGTGACAACGAGAGTTGCATTGAATTTTTGACGTAAACCGGTGGTTTATCATCTGCAAGCGGATTGTTGAGATAGAGTTTCCATCCGAAATCGACCTGGGATTCGTGGCGTTCATTACCCTGGGCATCCCTGAGGGTAATTTGATCTGGTCCCCAATAACCGTATGCCGCGTGTTTTGATAGTGTTTTACTTCCCCGCAAAATGTGGCCTGCATTGATGCGCTGACCATAGGCATCTACAGGATACAGCCACATGTCAAAATAGGTGCCTTTTCCACTAAAAATCCTGATACCTAACTTTTGTGCGGTATCAAAATCACTCTCGCGATGAATCTCAATCTCTGCTGTTATTTTTTTGTCCTCTTCTGGTTCACCATCAACCTGTATGTCAACTCGTATGATCCGGCCGGGATATACGACATCGGGATACAGATTATAGACCTGAAATGTCAGGTCTTCGCGGATCCGAGAGATGTACCGCGTGCCGTGCATGATCCGGTCTCGAACAAATTCGTATTTGGCGGGCGAACGGGAACGCAACTTGTCGGGATCCACGATGTAATAACTGATCGTTTCTGCCATATCCTCATTCGGATTTTTCTTGTGTGCATAAGCAGATACGAACTCGGTCTGTTTGGTCGTTGACCAGCCATCTGCATCGTCTGGGTTTACATACCAGCCGCCGAGTTCAATCCAGTCTTGTTTGAGTTGATCGTCAAAGAGATGTTCCCATAAGAAGTGTGCTTTTTCATGGAGAATTAAGCGGTGGATGTAGTCGAGCCCCTGTCCCTTAAATGCAGATTCCATAAACTCAATATAGCCCGAGGTCGTCCATGCTATAGCAGGCGCTGTCGGTTTAAGCGGATTGGGTGTTCCATCTAATCGCCGCACCAGATATTGCAGTCCTGGCGTGCTGCGCAGACCCTGTGGATATTCTTCAAACATGCTCACAAGAGCTATCAATTCTTCGTTTTTGAATTCTGAAAACCGGCCTGCATGTTCCTTCGTGGTGTTCCGTGTAAGTTCGGTATAGTCCGGTACATCTATACTTATGCCGTAGCGTTTCTCTAATATCTGCTTCAGTGCATCTCTGTCTCTGCCATCGTCGGTTACATAGCGAACAACGGCACGGTGGAGTCTTTTGGAGAAGAAACGGCCTCTCACGCCCTCTATCTCAGCCAGCAATGGATCGGCATAAGTAAAAGCCTCCCGGGACAAGGTGACGATTTTCTGCCCGTCCTGGATGCGAATCTCTATGTCATTTTGAATGTGCTGGTGTGTCAATTGCCATAATGAGGATGGTACTTCGAGTGTCTCTTTGTACAGATTGTTACTCAATTGCGGTATGGATTCAAAGGTCTGGAGCAGTCGGTAAGCCTGACCATCACTCCATTCGGTGCCGAGTAATACGGAATATTGTTGCATGAGGCGCAACGACGAGCTGTGCGGCGCAACCTGTATCGGCTGGTGTAAGAACATGACCTGTACAGGTTGAACGAGGGTGGCCTTATCTACCCCTTCGTAGGTTGTGTCGGTTTTCCAGGTATAGGAGTATTGTGCAAGAGCATGTCCACTGAAGATGAGTGCTATCAGGAGGATCATGCTCAGGCAAGAGATGCGGTGATATGTTTTTTGGGGCATTGGGTTATTCTCAAGTGTTGAACTGTGTTAACTTCTGAGAGTTCTCGTCTATATCCGTGTGAACGTTTGTGTTAATATAAAAACTATAGTTTGCGAGTCAATGGTTAATTGGCTTTCTTATCGATAGAATAAAAAGAAGCACCGGATTACATATCTGACCTGGTGCTTCTTTTTTATATAACCTATATTCGCGCAACTGCTATCCTGTAACCGTTTTGCCAAAGGAATCCACGAAGATGAGGAAGTCGGGAATGCCAATGATTCCATCGCTGTTGAGGTCGTATTTTGGATCGAAGTTCTCCTGTCCGCTCTGGGTTCCAAACACTTCTACAAAGAGCAGAAAGTCTGAGACCCCGACCTGTCCATCGCCATCAAAGTCGGCAGAGGCAAGGGGCGTCTCTTCTACCTCAAAGCGGATGATTTCAGTGAAGTTTGCCCGAAGGAGGTTATATGCTTTGTCCCATATTTTCATTTCCGCAAGTCCCCACGTTCCGGGAATACTGCCAACGGGCAAGGTGATCGCTTTATGGTAGGTTTCATAGACAGTGGGATCCCGTGTAAAATAGATTTTGCGATAATCCGGTTCGTAATGTCTAAAGCGGTGCCTCACACCGTTGGGATCGCGTAAATACATGTCTGTCACAAGATATCCGCTGATGTTGTCCTTAACTTTAAAGGTGATATCGACCCGTGTTTCGCCGTTTGGTGCTTCTATATTGGTCGGCTCTGCCTGAATGGTGATCTGATTTAAATCGAGTACAGGTGGGGTGTCATCCGGATTTGTCGTTTGGACATCAATGGTGGCAGGTGCTTCATCTATTATGATATCTTCGTCTCTTATTCCTCTTCCTGGATCGGTAAAGTACACGCCCCGTGGATTTAACGCGATATCATACATCAGGATATGATTAAGCGTGTATGTGCCACTCTGAAAGTAATCCGGAATCGCAAGTTGAACACTCGCTTCACTGGTCTGAGGGTCATAATTACCCCACCTCGTGTAGAAGGAATAGGTCTCGGCATTCATATCATTCAGTTCAGCTTTGACGCCCTGTTCCGGTATCCCGATTTCTTCAAAAATTTTCCAACGTGCGGTGAGAATTTGAAATGGCTTGCCTTCTGCTGTCCTTTGTGACAACGAGAGTTGCATTGAATTTTTGATGTACTCCGGCGGTTTATCATCTGCGAGTGGATTGTTGACATAGAGCTTCCATCCGAAATCGACCTGGGATTCGTGGCGTTCATTGCCCTGGGCATCTCTTAGGGTAATTCGATCTGGATTCCAATAGCCATGCGCCGCGTGTCTGGATAGTGTGCGTTGTCCTCTCAAAATGTGACTTGCATTGATGCGTTGGCCCTCGGAGCTTACGGGATAAAGCCAGATAGAAAAAAAGGTCCCTTTTGTGCTGTGAATACTCAGGCGTGATGCCTGCGCAGTGTCAAAGTCATTTTCCTGGTGAAGCTCAAGCTCTATTGTTATTTTTTTGTCCGCTTCTGGTTCGCCTTCAACCTTTATGTCAACCCGTATGATCCGGCCGGGATACACCACATAGGGATATAGGTTATAGACCTGAAATGTCAGGTCTTCACGTATCCGGGATATGTAGCGCGTGCCGTGCATGATCCGGTCTCGAACAAATTCGTATTTGGCAGGGGAACGCGAACGCAACTTGTCGGGGTTTACGATGTAGTAACTGATACTTTCTGCCATATCCTCATTCGGATTCACACCGTGTGCATAAGCAGATACGAACTCGGCCTGTTTGGTCGTTGACCAGCCGTCTCCATCGTCCGGATTTACATACCAGCCGCCGAGTTCAATCCAGTCTTGTTTGAGTTGGTCGTCAAAGAGGTGTTCCCATAAGAAGTGCGCTTTTTCATGGAGAATTAAGCGGTGGATAGTATCAAGATTTCGTCCCTTAAAAGCGGATTCCATGAATTCGATATAGCCTTCGGTCACCCAGGCTAAAGCAGCAGCACTCGATATAATTGGAGAGGGTGTTCCATCTAATCGCCGCACCAGATATTGCAGCCCTGGCGTCGTGAGCATGCCTTGTGGATATTCTTCAAACATGCTGATAAGAGCCATCAATTCTTCGTTTTTGAATTCTGAAAACCAATCTGCATTTTCTTTTGTTGTTCTTCGCGTGAGTACGGTATAGTCCGGCACATCTATACTTACGCCGTAGCGTTTCTCTAATATCTGCTTCAATGCGTGTCTGTCTCTGCCATCGTCGGTTACATAGCGAACAACGGCATGGTGCAGTCTTTTGGAGAAGAAACGACCTCTCACTCCTTCTATTTCAGCCAGCAATGGGTCGGCGTATGTAAAAGCCTCCCGAGATAAGGTGACGATTTTTTGTCCGTCCTGGATGCGAATCTCTATGTCATTTTGAATGTGCTGGTCTGTCAATTGCCATAACGAAGATGGCACTTCGAGTGTCTCTTTGTACGGGTCGTTCCTCAATTGTGGGACGGATTCAAAGGTCTGGAGCAGTCGGTACGCCTGACCATCACTCCATTCGGTACCGAGTAATACCGAATATTTTTGCATGAGACGCAGTGATGAGCTGTACGGCACAACCTGTATCGGCTCATCTAAGAACATGACCTGCACGGGTTGCACGAGGGTGGTCGATTCTATCCCTTCATAGGTTGTATCAGTTTTCCAGGTATAGGTGAATTGTGCAAGCGCGTGTCCGCTGAAGATGAGTGTTAGCAGGAGCATGCTGCTCAGGCAGGCAAATCTCGGGGTGCGGTGATGTGTTTTTGCTGCCATTGTGTTATCCCATCTGATAAAAAAAGCACCTGATCTGATGAGGTTGATCAGGTGCTTTTTGATTTAATTTAGCTCAATCTACGCCGCACTGCGTCCCTGTCTCGCTTTTGCCTCCCGGCGGTTGTGCCATTCG
>JAPOXY010000221.1 GCA_026706845.1 Gemmatimonadota bacterium | reverse complement strand
CTATCTCTACAACTGGAGCCGCGATCGCAACAATGTCGAAGAACCTGGCGCAGGTGTACTGTGCAGTGTTGCGACATATTTTTAGAACTTTGTGATTTTTCAGGTGTTGCTTATATTAAACATATGTTGCGGACAGCATTACTGACCCTGTCACAAGGAAAGACATCATGTCTCTTCTCGAAACGATCAATTCACCTGACGACTTAAAGTCCCTGTCAATAGAAGAATTGCACCAGGTCTGTGCGGAATTGCGGCAATATATCATTGACGTAGTGACTGAGATTGGTGGACATTTTGGATCCAGCCTGGGGGCGGCGGAATTGACGGTGGCTTTGCACCATCTATACAACACGCCTCAGGACAAAATTGTGTGGGATGTGGGGCATCAGGCGTACGGGCACAAAGTGCTTACCGGGCGGCGCGAAGCACTCAAAACCATTCGCCAGCCGGGCGGCATTAGCGGGTTCCCGATGCGATCAGAGAGCCCGTACGACACATTTGCCGTGGGACATGCGGGCACATCGATCTCCGCAGCACTGGGATTTGCGACACAGCGCGATTTGATGGGCGAAAAGCACAAAGTAGTCGCCGTTATTGGCGACGGCGCCATAACAAGCGGAATCGCGCTTGAGGGATTGAACAATGCCGGTGCATCCAATCGCGATCTGCTGGTCATTCTCAATGACAATCGCATGTCAATCTCGCCCAATGTCGGTGCTATTTCGCATTATTTGACGCGCATTATCACCGATCCGATTTACAATCGCGTGAGAGATCGGATCACAAACGATCCGCTTTACAAAAAAATCAAAAGAGAAGTCTGGAATTTGGCCGGACGCATTCCCGTCGTAGGCGAAAATCTGCGCCGCGCGCTGAGTGGATTCGAAGAGGGATTAAAGGGCCTGCTGGTACCGGGCATTCTTTTTGAAGAACTGGGATTTTTGTACCTGGGACCTCTGGATGGCAATGATCTGGAAGAGATGGTAAAAACCCTGAAAAATGTGCGGGATCTGAAGGGCCCTGTGCTATTACACGTACACACCATCAAGGGCAAGGGCGCAATTCAAGAAGATGAGGAAGACCCGTATGGTGCCGATTCGATAAAATACCACTCGATCAGCCCGCCGTCACCCAAGACGCCGCTACCCAAATATCAGACGGTTTTTGGCGAGGCAATGATCGAGCTTGCCAATAATGACAGCCGCATTGTAGGCGTAACAGCCGCGATGTCCGAAGGCACGAGTCTGGATATTTTTTCCGAAGCGCATCCCGACCGCTTTTTTGATGTCGGCATTGCCGAACAGCACGCCGTGACATTTTCAACCGGAATGGCACTTGAGGGCATGCGCCCCGTCGCAGCGATTTATTCCACCTTCTTGCAACGGGCTTACGACCAGATCATCCACGATGTAGCACTGCAATCGGCACCGGTGATTTTCTGTATGGACCGCGCCGGACTGGTGGGTGCAGATGGGCCCACGCATCACGGCGATTTTGATCTGTCCTATTTAACCTGCGTACCCAATATGATTGTAAGCGCGCCAAAAGACGGCGACGAATTGCGCGATTTGTTATACACGGCAGTGCAACAAGTCGATAACCCATTTGCCATTCGGTATCCCCGCGGCAACGTGCATACCCCGCTTACAGGGCGCGAACCCGAAGTCTTGAAAATCGGTTCGTGGGAAGCATTGGCCGATGGTGAGGATCTGGTTTTCCTCGCAGTGGGCACAATGGTAGATCACGCCTGTCAGGCGCGAGAAAAACTTATGGAAGCCGGCATCTCTGCCGCTGTAATCAATTGCCGATTTGTCAAACCCATGGATCTGGAAATGCTCGACGATCTGGCCGACCGCTATCAGATACTGATCACCGTTGAAGAAAATACCATCGAAGGCGGGTTTGGATCGGGCGTTGCGCGCTATTTGAGCGACCAGATGCGAGAAGGTCAGCGCGTACACACCCTGGGCATTCCCGATCGCTTTTTCCAACACGGTTCACAGGGCGCGCTGCGCGACGAAGCGGGCATCTCGCCCGAAGCAATTGCAGCAACCGCCCAGCGCGTTGTCGCACGAGAACCCGTTGAATATTGAGCGGCTCCAAAGATTACCCAATGCATCACATCACTGAATTCAAAGGATTCAAAGACGTTAGCATTGATCTGATGCGACCATTTACATTGCTGATTGGACCAAACGGCTCGGGCAAGACTAACGTCATTGAAGCAATTGAGTTACTTTCCTTTATCGCGCGCGGTCAACCCCTCTATGAAATTGCTGACGTCGGTCGCACCGAGACCGGCCTCCAGATTCGCGGTGGCCTACAGGCTTGTGGTCATATGGGCGAGGACATCTTCGCGTTAGGATTTGGAGCTTCTTTACGATTCGATGGTGTGTCCCAACAAGTCCTCTATAGAATACACCTTCGCACTAAACCACATTCTCAAATACAGTACGAAGAGTTAAAAATTGGTGACCGCGTAATCTACAAAACGTTGCCTAAGAACTCCGGGACAGCATCGCG